>JAYVPE010000206.1:0-7271 GCA_043757575.1 Pirellula sp. | reverse complement strand
GGATTCCAAAGAGTCGTCTAACTCTCTTCTGGCTTTCCGTTCGTCCAAATACTCTTGGCAATGCGACTGCCATTCCAGTTCCGATGGTCCCGTTGTTCTCCAAAACGATTGATAGATTGCGTCAATGTCATTCTCCGACAATCGAAAACTCTTTGTTATTTCGTTTCGTTGAGTTTCGGTGCGGAGTTCCCTTCCCACTCCTTCCCAAATTTCGTTCCCATACTTTTCTTGGCAGATGACCCGCTTCAGGTTGTCGGGGTTGCCATCCAAATCTTTGAGGATTCGGACTACATCTTGACAAGGAACGTCCAGAGTACTTGCGATCTCATCAGCATCTTTCAAGATCCAAACATTCAGCATGCGAGGGTTCCATTTTTTTGGATGCAACGATAGGAATTCTTCCCAGATCGATACGACTTGAAAGCCCTTGAGTTTCGTGTCGACGGGCTTTTCGATTAAAGCCTCTCTAGCCTTTTTGTTGGCCCATGCTGTGGCACCCTTTGCGGCAGCCTTTTGTTTGCGTCTGATCGCTAGGATGACCGTCGCTTGCCCAATGCCAAGTCGGTCGGCAATGTCACGATAGGACAAGCCTTGCTTGTGCAGTTCGTAGATGGCTTTTCCGAGCGATTGATTGACGACAGCCGGCATTGTGCATTTCCCCTGTGTGCGTTCTTTAGAGATAATGTTTCGAAGGTAACACAAGCGACAATCGGACTACACTTCCAAGGGCAAGACAATGAATCGTAACGACGTTTTAATCGGTCTGTATGAGATCGGCCAAGAGCTGATTAAGCTCCAAAAATCAGTGGAATCGCCGGATGTTCTCATTGCCCGCGAGTTGCTCAAAATCCTTGTGTCGGGAGTCGATCTAATCAACAGGCTAGACGATTCAGGGGAAGAGACGACCGAGCTTCGATCAGCATCCAATGACCTGCTAAAAGGCTTCGATAACTTGCTTTTGCAATCCTGCATCTCTCATGGCGGCGGTGACAGGACAGACAAGCTCTTACAGGTCCGTCGCGGTATCCAACGTCAGATTGAAATGAACAAGCCTTGTCCAGTTGAACGCAAAGAAGTCAAGACATTGAAGCGAGCGGTTGCAATATCCGAGAACGCAGTCAAAGCGTTCTCCATGATGTTGGCTGATAAGCAGGTCAAGCCGTCCGATATGGTCGAAGTTCGATCAGTTCTAAAAACGAATCTGACAGGCTACCGCAAGCGATTGAATCAGTTAGTGCATGGTCCGATTGCGATCCGTTCCGATGCGGATTCACTGAGCGAACGATGCTCCAAGCTGTTGCAATCCGAGTTGGTGAAGGCACTCTAACCTGGGATTCTTGGACCCAGAGCTATCTCCAGAATACCTTCGTCCAGACGTGCGAGCGGCTAACGTGGCGTTCGCGTCATACCAAGAGATAACCGAGCTGCTTACCGATCTAGCCAGCGACCCGGAAGTTCCGATGGATCAGTTCCTTCGACTACTTGCACAACAGCGACTTGCGTTTGAAGCATCACAAAAGCGAGCCGTTGCGATAATTGAGCATCTCAACAATGAATCCGCAATCATCAGAGAGCGTCTTAGCCTGGATGATAAATGAAGTCTAGAAAAAGATTCCCTAAGCTTGCTTGCATCTAATTAGCCAACGCAAGTAATCAAGGGAAAAGCAATGTCCACGCAAGACGATGAGTTGATGTTTTCGATCGGTGTTACCGAGAACCCAAACACCAGATCGAAGCTAGAAGCGATGGCGAAAGCCGTCGAAGAGTTCCAAAAACGCTTTTCCTTGGGCGTTGAATCGGTTGGAGCGGCGGCAATGTCCGTCAAGGGTTCGGTCACAAGCGTTACCGACCAAATGAAGACGTTTAGCACGATGGCGGTTGGCAGTATCGAAGCCATTTCTGCATCGGTCAGTCAACTGCAATCGCTAGCTTCGAAGGAGACGATTCAGCGAATCAACGTCGTAATCGATCAGCCAGCTACGCAAAAGGTCGAAGTCTCTGGTTTCGATGAGATCCAAGCGCAAAGTAAGGTGGCCACGGAAGCAATCGAGTCATTGCAGACGCAAGCCATGCAGCCGACCAAGCTGTCATTCGAGATGCCAAGCGACTTGAAATCGATGTTCGACGAAGTTGGTTCGCAATTGGAAGACTTCCGAGCACAAGCCACGGAAGATGTAGAGGTCGATTTCGGCTTGCCAGCGAACTTGAAAAATGTGTTCATGGAGTTCTCCGACGTATCGATTGAAGCGGTCGACAAGATCCACAATGCGCTAGACGAAAAGATCGTTTCGCTTGCTAAGCCTATGTCGGTTGCCACTACTCAAATCAAACTGGAATACGCCAAACGCGTTGCTGATCATGCGAAAGCGTATGCTCAGATGGCTGATGACATGGATAGAGCGGTCGACCGGCAAACCATGGCACTTGACCGCCAACAAGCCGCCATCAAGAAATCAGCCCGTGGCATGATTGAGGGTGCAAAAGGCTTCATGCAGCTTGGTCTATTATCCCGCGATTCATCGGACCAGATCGTGAAGGGCTTGGTAGCAATCGAGGGTGCGGTCAATATGCTTGAGGGGGGCATTGATGTTATGCAATCATTCTCGCAAGGTTGGCGAGCGATGCGGGACGCAACGAAAGCAACCGGAAAAGTTGGTCAAATCGCTCAATCAATGTCGGCATTGGGAAAAGTTGGTACGGCTGCATCAATCGCAGGAACCGGTGCAAGTCTGGTTGGTGGTGCCGCTTCTATAGGTGGTGCGGCAACATCCGTAACAGCCGGTGGCATTGGCATCGGTGCTGGTGTAGCCGGTGTGGGAGCAATTGCAGCCCCAATCGCAGTTGCTGTTGCAGCGGCGGCGGCAGCGTTAGCAGCCCTTTCCCTCGTTGCAGTCGAGTTATCGGAGACATTTCGCGGGACAGCGACTAAGCAAGGGTCAGTGACCGATACTATTGCATCCGCTCAGGTTGGCATGGTTGCGAGCGTTATGCGAATGACGGGAATGTTCGAGCGGACGGACAGTATCGGAACACAACTGGCCAACTCGTTTTCAAAGTCGAATGATGCCCTTTTGGACCAGATCCCCGTCATTGGCAAAGTCGTCAAGGGGTTAAATATGTTTGGTGATGCCGCGAACTTAGCAGCGTCCTATGCAGCGGTAGAGCGTTCACAAAAGCTGTTGGCGGTCAACAAGATCAAGAATGAGCAGCGAGACAAAATCGAAAACGCCGATAGGGACGCTGGCAATGAGATCGCGGGCAACAAATTCAAATCTAGCGTTCAGTCCATACGCAATAGTTCAGACGTTGGCAGCCTTTCGACGCAACAACAAACGGCTAGATTTGATGCCCAGTCGTTCAATGCTCAAATCAACGAAACAAAGAAACTCGACAAGGCACGAGAAGACAAGAATCCAGTTGGGGAAATTGAATCGTCTCTGCGATTGAATCAACTTCAGTCAAGCCGTTCACTCAATCTCGCAACAGCCCCACTCAATGACAAAATGGGCGGTGAAATGCAGATACAGGTGGAGTCGGCCAAGCAGTTGGCGATTTACCAGCAGCAGGCGACCGATGCGGCAAATCAGCAGGGGCGAACATCTGAAAAGTACAAGGATTCGATTGCGCAAGTGAAATCGATTCAAGATCAGATAACCGATTCCTACCAGAAGCAAAAGGGGTTGGTAGCCGAAAAGGCGAGGGCTGAGATTCAGGGACAAGCCCAGGTAGCGGAAGGTTTGAAGAGACAACTCGACATGACCATGCAGGGGATCGAATCGATCAAAAGTGGCTATAAATCGAGTGCGATTAATTTTGCCAAGCTTGGCTATGTTGAGCAGGAACAGGCGTTAGATGCCATGTCTCTTGCCAAAACGGAAGGGCCGGAGGCACTAGACGAACACCAACGGGACTTACTTCGTTCAGTCGGCGGCAAGCGAGCAACTGACTTTGCCGACAACGCAGATTTAATGGAGGCAAAAGGACGCGGTTTCGATAAGGGATTCGGAGATGACTTTACAAATGAAGCCATACAAATGCAAGCAATGCAGCGAAATATCGAAGCCCAAATTCAAACGAACTATACGGCCACCGTCAAAGTCGACTTTGATTCAAAAGCGGTTGAACGATCGGTTGTCGATCAAGTCAATAAGATCATGTCCGAGCGTAACAATGAGATCACACTTGCGGTTCAAGAAAATCTCAGCAATCAAAAACGCGAGATCAACGATGAGACCAAATTTCGGTTGGCACAACAGAAGAATGCCCGTTAGTCATTGAGCAAACGGAAAAGCCCTGTGTCAGTAGTGTACTCACAGGGCCGTTCGTCTTCTATCTTACCTGTTGCTACGATCTAGTCACCCATTCCCCATAAGAGGTATCCCATGTTCGAAATTGTTATTCCACCATCGGATGTCGATGAGTTTGTTTGCAAGTTGGTTGGCTTACTGGCTTCCGCCAAGATCACGGAAGATTTGTTCCTTAGCCCTGATGCGGACCCACTCCTTGCCAGCAGCTCCAATCATCTCCTTCCATGTTCGGAAGCTTGTATGGAGAGCCATGATTTCGTCGCCAGGAGGATTGTTTCCAAAGTCATTGGCGTTTTGCAGACCGCATACATTGACCAAATCGCCGAGCGTAGCCAAGTTCGTATGGCCGGACATGAAAGTGTCATTCAGTAGGCTTCCCCAATCGACAAGCCACTAGGGTTCCGCGTGAATGTTGGACTCAACTACCAACTGTCTAGCTTGGGAAAAGAGCGGTCAAGAGTCTCCGGTGAACCGACTTGATCGCAACGTCTGTTGCGACTTTATCAAGTCTCTTGGTTTAGTCGGACGCGAGTCTTAGCTTCCGATCCGTCATCTAGGGCGGTAAATGGAAACCATCGTCTAAATCGATTCTAGAGCGGTTTAACGAGGTGCGAAAAACGCAGGGAAATTCATTTGGGAATATTCCTAAATCGTTTGGGAATGTTACCGGATTCTCTGGTAAATGATCGGGTGTTCTGTACAATCGTGAATAGTGGTCGGATAACGTTTTCGCCCACAAAAACAAGGCTGACATGATTGTTTTAGCGTTTTTGGGAATGGATTGTGGTTCCGAAGGTCGCGGGTTCGAGCCCCGTCTACCACCCTCCACAAAAACCCTGGTTTCCTTTGTGAAAGGCAGGGTTTTTCATTTTTCATCGCGACTTTTTCGGCTGATACAGTTGGTTCTCTTCGCCAATCGTTAAAGGCGGCATTTCTGTCTTGCGCGTACAATTCCAACCTCGACGCTTCCGATCTTAAGATAACCTGCGACCTATGTCGAACATCGCACTGATTTGTCATGGTTTGTCGCTGGAAACCCCACCGATGCATTTTAAAAGTACGCTATGACGCTCTTGCAATCAAAAATCATGCGTATTTTCACGCTCTCACTTATTCTGGGAATCAGCAGCCATTCTGTCGTTGTACCGACCACTTTCGCTAAGGATGCAAACGCGGGGGACACGATGCAACTGGAAAGGGAAACAGCCAGCTCAACTCAACCCCCAATTGCCCAAAGCCACTATGGTGCAATCCCAAAACTCTCGGCAATGCCGACACGCACCGCAGGACTCCTGGATGAGATCAGCTTTTTGTTCGCAGTAGATGGTTCAAAACAGCCACAGGACTTTGGCGTGAACGCAAACCTCGGAGGACATACATCGGTCAATTGGGGTGTTCCTGTTTTCAAGGAATTCGGAATCGGAGCGCAACTTGGGACAGGATTCACCGCTTCTTCAAATGCAGTACGCGTCTATGAGCTCCTCGGTGAATCGACTGGAAGAACGCAGAGCTTTACTACCGTGGGTTTGTTCCAACGGACAGACAGCGGTCTGGCATGGGGATTTGTGCACGATTTCTTATCGGAAAAATCATTTGACACCTTCCATCTTGGACAATGGAGAATCCGAGGTAGCTACATCTTGTCTTCGAACAATGAAATTGGTGTCACTTCCTCGCTCCATTCCTATTCGGACGACGGCATCTTTGGGACAAGTACTCCAGTAACTCTGAGTCCTATTGAGCAAGGTAGTCTGTACTACCGTCATTTTTGGGGAACTGGTGCGCAAACCACAGCTTGGTTCGGTATTGCGGATAAGCATGGAGAGAACAACGCTGTCACAGGACCTTCGCCGGCGAAGCACAACCCTTTTTTGTTCGGTGCGGACGTAATGATGCCATTGACGGCCAGCTTGGCAATCTACGGTGAAACCAACATGATCACTCCTAGCGACACTGGGACAGTGGATGCTTTCCTAGGCGTTCAATGGTTTCCAAGCAAGCGAGCATTCAGCGCAAGGCGCGGCAGTTTCTGTCCGTTGATGCCACTGGCTGCCCCAACGTCCTTCGCGGTCGATCTCGCACAGTAAGGTGTTCGGCGACAACTAGCTTTCCGCATCGTGTTGCCTCAATGCCAGATGTTACCGAAATCACGAATGTAAAAGAATGCAGCCATTGGGTTGCTGAACGTAGCGAAGCAGCACGGCATTTTTCACGGAATCCCAAATTGATCGCTCGGACGCTCGCCAAAGCATATTGATCCCGGCCACATGAATAATACCACTAAACGGTAGCTTACCTGCAGAAGTCAACACTGCGCCACCAAGAGGGATTGGGCCGTTCCTGCGGACTACTTTGAAGGGAGTCGTACCGCCTCGCCGCTTAATGGCGCCGGAAACTTCCTGCGGTATCAACAGCCACCACGGAATAATGTTGCGGTTCCAGGCGTTGACGATCACTTATGCAGATTACGCTCGCGACAGATGGCGAATATTGACATCTAACGGGCGAAAAGGGATACTGGTTCTTGAGGAGAAAATCATGGGTTCAACGCTTAATTTATCGCTTACAGACGAGTTGCGATCTTTCGTGGACGGCCAATCCGGTGATGGGACGCTGTATGCCACGCCCAGCGAGTTCGTTCGCGACCTGATCCGCCGACACAAATTGCAAATGGAAGCGGATCGCCTTCGTGCTGGTGTGATTGAAGGATTCCAAGAAGCGGCCGAAGGACGGGTGCATCAGTTCAAAGGCAGTGTCCGCGAGCTAATGAAAAAGAATCGCGGATAATGGCCAAGTCGAGAAAAACAAGAGTCTTTCTTACCGATCGAGCAATTGCTGATCTACGGGAGATCGAGTCTTTTACAATCGGTCGGTGGGGCGAAGCTCAGGCTGCGAAGTACCTCAATGCGTTCGACCGCTTTTTCAGTCTGGTCGAGGCTGAGCCGGGAATTTTATTGCCCATCC
>JAYVPE010000205.1:0-7282 GCA_043757575.1 Pirellula sp. | reverse complement strand
GTCAACGTACTTTGCTCAGCAGTGTTGGGGAAAATAGTCGGGCTTAAGAAAAAGTTCAAAGGAGATATAGTCTTGACAAATCTTTCGGAATTATTGCTCGAAGTATTCCATATAACTGGCCTGAATCGACTGTTTACTATTAGGAATGCGGACTAGAGCGAACAGTTTAGTGATGCATGAATTAAATTGTCAACTCTTGCCGCGTCGCATCGAGGAAAATACTGCTACGCGATTGACCATATTGGCGTTCCCCTCATATTGGCGTTCCCATATCGTGGACGGTTTAAGAATGGGACAAGAATAAACGCTGATAGCCTGTCAGACCACGAATGCCTGCGTTATCGAAGTTTAAGAACCGATCGTCCGGTTTCCCCCAAATACTCGCTCACTGTTTGCTAATGCATTTCATTCGTTGGCAATCCACTCCTCAAGTTTGAACGCAAGTTCAAGTGCGGCGGCAGACGGAAACTGAACTCTATTGGCCAATTTTTCGGTCGTTGCTGCATCGACGGTGTATTTTTCTCCCATCACTACATTGAACCAACGTTCGCGATCCATGACGACGCGATACATTTTCTCGTCCTGTGTCTCTGCAATGTAGGGCAGGAAGACCTGAATCGGTTCACCAGCTTTTTCTGCTTTGGCACCAATGCGGTCAATTCGACCTGTCCGCTGCTCGAGGTTGCTAGGGTTCCAGCATAAGTCGTGATGAATCATGTGGCGACAGTTCAGGTGCAGATCGACGCCTTCCGACATCACACTGCTCGCTACCAAAATCTCCGGATAAAACGGCGTATTAAAGGTCAGCATCAAACGTTGTCTGGTTTCTGAGCGAGTACGACCATTGATCAGTCTTACATTGGGAAGCAGATGATCCGCATGGTCACCTTGCAATTCGTCATCGTCATATTCGGCAGCGTTTTCCAGCCCGAAATGCGCCCCAGTTTGTATCCGCCGTACAGCGTCAATGTAAGCTATTCGCTGCGATTCTCCGCAGCGATTCACAAGAAACTTGCAAAACTGACGCAACATCTCCCTCAGAGTAATTCCCGATTGATCCTGGGATTCAAAGGCTTGCCGAATGGCATCTTCGGGTATGAGCTCTTTTCCGATCGGATAGTAACGGACTAAGAAAGCCGGCGTTCGAAGATTGCGACGCACAATTTGTAAAAGCGTTTCTATCTGCCCGCTTAGAGATGGAAACTCGTCTACGATCTTCATCGTCGTGTCGTCGCAAGTACGTCGTGCAGGACCATCTTCATCAAAGAAACGAGCACCAATCCGCTTCAACTCGTCAGCTACGAGATTGCCGGGGCACTGCAATCGATCCGAACCAAGCTTCAGAATTTGGCTATTCAATGCATCTGAAATTTGACGTCGTAGCGCGCGGCCAGTTTGAACATAGTGACAAAATACAACGGTCTTCTCACCCAGCATCCAGTTATCGATTACGCGATTGACTGTAGCATCCATTTTGGGGTGCGTGATATCGATTGAACCGCTCTTAGGTATCAATGAATCAAGTTTGTCAAGATACCAACTTGCAACGCCGTTTTCGTTGCAATCATTGCCGTCGCTATCGTCTTCATCCTTTTGCGTTTCGCCTTCCCGGTTGCGAGTGTGAAGAAACGCTTCGTAACTTGACGCGAGCCCCTCAGCAAAGACTGGACGCGAAGTGGGAGAACAGGCCGACGCTCGCGAGGCAAGTAAAAATGGTAACATCGCCTCGCCAGAAACGGATAATCCCGCCTCGCGACCGTGCTCACTCCCATTGAGTAGTATTGCCGCCCCAGCCCTGCGTTCGCGCCTTGGCCTGTTCTCTAAACCTGGTAAATGTCGCAGCTTTAGATGCCTGATAACCCAGGGATGAAGTAATTTCTGGGCATCCGCCATGCATTTTTGCGTATCGACAAATCGGGACACGACGTGTGCTGCAGATCCAACGAGATCCTGACTATTGCGTGCTACAGCCCACCACGAATCGACATCGTGGAAACACTGTTCACCAACCCTAAGATCATCCATGGTTAGTCGTCCCCAAATCGAATCCAAGCAGACCGCCGACGCCTGTGCGCGATCAAGACTTTCACGCAGTTGAGTACGTGCTTCGACGAACCCAGCTCGACCCACCGAAGGAGCGGATTTTCCGGTCCAGTGAACTGCATCAAAACGATCGAGTACGGAACATAGCTCGCCATGGCCTAGCTGAAACGGCGTCGCTGTCAGAAAGAGCATACGTTCAAAAATGTTTGCCAACGGTCCCTGCGAGATTTCATTGCCGTCGGCTTGAGAATCTTCACTCTGAAATAGGGTTGCTAGGCGCGTACCAGAATTTTTCAAGTGGTGCGCTTCATCAAGAATCAACAAGGGAAGACGGTGTTTGAATCGTTCCAGACAGTCTTTCCAAACCGAGCGAAGGGCGTCAGCAAGTACTTGCCGACACTCCTTGAGTCGTTCCTGATACGATGCGTTTCTAAACTTGGGAATTCGCTGTATTGCCTCGAAGATCTTCGTGGTGTCGATTTCATGAAGTAGATTCGCAATTGCTTCGGGTACGGGATCATCATCGACTCGATTCGGACCGCTGGCCTCCGAAGTTAACTGTTCCAGCCATTTGCTCGGCGGCGAATGAAGTAGGCGACTCCATATGTTCTCGTCCCGATTGGTTAACCATTTCATCTGTAATAAATCGCCGAGATTGCGTCCCAAAGCCCATTTAAGATTCTCAGTATTGCGACGGCGGTGAAGACTACGTTGAATCAAGGCCAACTTAATCCATGGATCATCTAGTCCGCGGCTCATGGCGCCATGAGTCATAAAGATGAGCGAACAACGCCGGGGTTTGGGATCATCCAAAAATTTCAGGAAATCGACAGCTTTTTCCGCACGGCCATATTTCAATTGCGACGCGATCTTTTCGGGTAAGCAATTCTTAAGGAACAGGTCACAATCACGTGGCCATTTTTCCTTCAGCGACGATGGCACCATCACTACGACAGGTCGACCGCCGCGATTCTCGAGGGCAACGGAAACCGCCACGGCGAGAGCGACGAATGTTTTGCCCATTCCAACTTCGTCGGCCAGAATCATCCCAGGCTGGTCTGTCAACCTTTTTAGGATTGCATCAGCTGTTCGCTTTTGCCGGTCCGCGTCCTCTGGAGAAACATGCTCTGGAACGAAGAGGTCGATTTTGTCGTATAACGCGTACTGAACCGTCACGACGTCACCTCTTCAAAAACCGACAGTACGTATTGTCGAAGATTCTCGGGTCCCGACGCTTCTTGCGAGTTAACACGTTGTTGCAAATCGCAAATGATTTTCTGTATTTCAGCAACTTGGATGTCAGCTGAAATACAGCCAATAACACTCGGACAATTAACGCGAGAGAGTTCGAGAGCCAGCTCCACCAGCAAAAAGGAAGATTCCTCCGCCGAACGAGCTTCTCGGAAAATTGCGTTTGCGAGCGCCAATACTCCTACCGGCCCATATAGTCGCCACTGAAGCACCTCAAGCGTAGCCGCAGGTCGCTCCATTCGCTCGCGCAGCCGCCCAAGAGCCCACGAAATCCTTCTTGTACGCTGCAGCAGAAACTGACTCGTATCGACCCGTTTGTGAGGATCGATGATTGATCCATCAATGTGCGAACCCTCGCTTTGTTTCTTGCGCCTGAGGTACTCCGCAAGTTGACGATGGAGTGGTCGCGCCGAGCTGAGCAATTCGATGAGTACATCAAGTGACAAGTCTTTAAGTTCATCGGGTGGCGGCAATGACTCAGCCGACATTGCATTGACTGGTATCCAAGCGATCGCCGCGCTGTTGTCAATGTGCACTTCAAAACCTGATGGCGGACGTGGTGGATCCCAGGGCAGTCGACACAGTTTCGGTGATCCCATTTGAGACCACCGTACCGAATCAAACCACGCAGTCTTTTCGCCTTCAAGTGTCAATTTGAAATGATTTGGAGCTGAGCTTCCAAACTCGAGAATAACCACTGCGAGCCCATCCTTTTCAACGGCATATGTGGCGCTCGCAAAGAACTCGGGCAAGGACGTCTGAGTCTGCTCTGCAAGTTCTTCATCGCTGGTTACAGGTTTCCACTCTATTCTCTCCGTTGCGATATATTCGCTCGCAGGGAATGACGCCTCGAACGATTTAAAGACAGTTGGATCCCGTGTGGCGTCAACGATATAGACCAAGTTTGCTTCAATGTTCGAGCGTTTTGCAATCCCCAGGCCAGCCGATGTGAAGTTGCTTGATCCGATTTGGTAAACGACCCAGCGGTCGTCTTCCAGCCAAATTCCCTTGGCATGGAGCGGTCGGTTTTCCGATACCTGGACTCGATAGAATTTGACCTCGCAACTCTCGCGATCCAATGGGCGAGTGAGTGACTTGGGCGCATGCATGAAAACCGTGTCGCCATCAGCGGATCCATCTGCGACATCCTCGCCTGTCACGTGATACTTAATCGTCACCTTGTCGCGTTTCCGAACGAGCTTCAATATTTCGGTAGCGGGTTGGTTTGGGGCTTCTGGAGGATCGAAAAAAGGGCTTACGACCTTTGCAACATACGGTCTCGCGCTTTTCGGTAAGAGCTTTTGGAGTTGCGAGAGGCAAGATCGCTCAGGGCTTGCATCTGGTTCGACAAATATAGTTAGAACACGAACCGGCATTCGCCCCGTCAATTCGGAAGCGGTGCCCCAATTGCTGCAGTTTGTACCGACATGCTCCAACAATCGGTTCCAGCGATTCACTGCGGGTGATTCACCTGTACTCGACGCTGCACCATACTTCACAATGCGTCTTAGAAATGCGGTTGTCTCCGTCAGGCAGTCAATCGAAGCAGTACTTCCATCAAAGTAGTCGAGCACTCCGAACACCTCCAGATTGCGACGATAGCCATCCTCGGTCAGATTTGCCGACCCAATAATCAATCGCAATCGATTGGTCCAAACCATCAGACTAACCTTGGCATGTTGGATTCCAGGAAGGCGAGCCGGTAAGAGATCCCAGCGCAAGTTCCGACTGCCTCGACAATGATGGGAATCAACCAAGACCGCTGCGCACGAAAGCTTGGCCAGCTTCTCTTCGCGTTCGATCAGATAGGCTGGTCCATCTTCGTTAGGTTCACTTTCTAATCCCAGAAAGCTCGCCAAACATTCCTCTTCAAAGAACGCAGCATTGAACGTAAACGTAGTTGCGATGCAACCGATCGCATCGCCAGCATTCTCTGCCGGGACCCATGCATCGAGCAGCTTGCCGAATCCTTCCGGACTCGTATGCTTTCGTTTGGCCATGCTGCATTCTCTTTCCAGTATCGAATTATTGACAAGTGAAGCCGTTCATTCGCCAAGCAGATGCAGATCCGCCGCGAATGACCAAAGCGAGTGCGTTCGATATGCGTTGACATAAGCTTCATCGAATCGTGGATTGTAATCCCGAATGTAACCCGGACGAATCAAGTAAGTTCCGTCATCAAATCGATCGAACCATGGCATCTTGCCTGCCGGTGGTTTGCCCCGTTGTACGTTGACATGGAACGAGAGCAATTGTTCTACAAAGCTTTTAGGAGCGTGCGGCTCGGCAAACTCCGAGAAAGCGTTCGCGAACCGATGCTCAATGCCAATTGGTGCCAGCTTGTCATAAACTTCTGGATACAGTTCTGACAGTCGTCCCGCTGCCAATTTCACTCCCTTGAGTTCTACCAACTCGGTCAACTTAATACGTTGTTTGTGCATGGTCATGTGTCGCAAGCAATCGTCAAACGCATCCTGAAGATAGCGGCAAAAGCGTTCATAAGCCGCAACAGCCGTTAGCACTTCAGAAAGTCCAGAACTGGCAGACTTCAATAACCAAGTATGGAACCTACGCTCGGACGGGTCCTTGGATTCCAATTGTTCAAGCCACATCACTTGCCCGGCCGCAGAGGTGAGCGCCTCGAAGATTTCGCCGCGGTAGCCCGATGACAGACGAGCGTTATCGGCTGCGGCAAGTGCTCGTCGAATAAGTTCCGATTCACGTATACCAGCGTCATAGATCCCGAAATGATCTGCGAAGAATTTCCCCCAAGTTTTGCGAGCCGTCGCTCCGGCCTTGAGTCCATCTTGGATCCCTTCGATCAATCGCTGGCGATGAGATCTGCCAGGTCCATCGCCGATCCCGGAGAAGCCCTTAAGTCCCTGTTCCGATTCCCATGCTGACAGAATGGCATAACCTTGTTCGCCAAGTTGTTCGGACGTTTCGACACCAATCTCACGAGCGAGTGTTCGATAGATTCCATGGAAGCCAAACGTTCGCGCATTCATCAAATAACGGCGATCGGAAAGGGGTACATCGTCCTTCCTTGCCTTATCCGCCTTGTCGCGGCCTGGCAACCCACGTAACTTGGCAGAATCCGTTGTCGCGCGAGTCAAACCTTCGACGACATACCATTCGAATACCATCCACGGTTCACTCACATCATCGCTTGCTACCGTCTCATCATCGAACTCGCGACAGAGCGACAACGACGCAGCAATGATCGTCAAGAACCTCGGGTGACGCTGCCTCTCGCGCACTCCTGGCACGAGCATTGACGCCATGGAATCCGCAATCGGATAGATCCCCAACGGGTCAATTGAACCCTCTGCAGATTCTTTTGGATCTGCTTCGCTTAATAAAGGTTTCAACATTGTTGCCTATTCATCGTTTACTACCAAAAACTTAGGGTAATTTCTCAAATCCCACTTTGTCTTATCCGCCACGCCGTTATAGCGGGCGTCTAACCGATCCGTCAATTCGGGAGAGAATCGCTCCACACCGTCAAAGTCGATATGCGTATCGGATACGTGACCAGCGCACAGGAAAATTTCTCCATCACCAGTCAGTTCAGCATTCATTGCTCTATAACCGTCTCCAATTGCTAAAGGTCCTTGATCAAGCAATTCTCGGAAGCCAACAGCTAGGATCATGTCCAGGTTGTAGTGCTTGGTTTTGTACTGTTTTCCGTCGGCGGCAGTTATTAAGTATTCCTTAATAACTGAGCTGCACTCCACCTCGGAATCGTCGCAATTGTTGCCAATCCTGGATATTTACGTTCGCAACCCATGTGTCAAACAGCTCGGCAATTGCCTTCTTTGGCATCCAAACCGTATTTCCATCGACCAGCATCTGAACACGGGTGATACCATCCTGCGTATCGTAGAAAAGGAACTGCCGCTCGGGTGGAGTGGGGAGGTTTTCGCTCATCGGTTTCCGCGTGACGGAATGGGAAAATCGAGCACATTAGTCTCAAGGGGACGGCGAA
>JAYVPE010000204.1:0-7306 GCA_043757575.1 Pirellula sp. | reverse complement strand
CTTGAGCGTTTTGAATGAACTTGTTCAATTCTTTGTAGGTCTTCTCGGAAAGCAATTTGTCAGCGAAGCGTTTGTCGATCAGTTGCTGATCTTTGGCTAGTTCTTTCTGGTTCTTTGTTGTCACTGTAAATGCTATTCTGTTCGCAGTATGGCAAAAACATAACTAGCCAGCCCCAGCCTGGCCCCTCATCACCAGTCTGCGAATCTCGAAAGCCTACTCCAGGTTTGCTAACGTAGCCGGGCGGAAATACTTTCATCGCACTTTCATGGTTTAGTAACGCCAGACCGATTTGCTTGACGTTGTTTTGGCACTGCATGCGGCGCGCTGCTTCGCGAGCCGCCTGCACGGCTGGAAGAAGAAGCCCAACTAAAATGCCGATTATCGCAATAACAACCAGCAATTCAACGAGAGTGAATCCAGCCCGTCGCTCCGATCTTAATACGTCCGCATTGCGTTTCCGCATGCAGTATCGTCGTTTCGTTATCATCGATTGAACCCAGTCCACCTGAAAATGCGAAGTTGCAGCCAAGAAGTTAGCCTGCGCTAAACCGAATTTAGCGTGCGCTAACGTTTTGTCAACAGGGGAGTCCGGAAAATGCCTGTCGTCGGAAAACAAATGCGTCACACCTTAGGGTTTTTATTCAGATATTCTCCAAACGCGATTGCGGTTTCCTTACTCACGTGGTGTTCGATCCCTTCGGCATCAAATTCCGCGACGTCTGGGGGAACTCCGACTCCCTTGAGGAATTTCACCACAAGACGATGGATGTCCTGGCTCTTACAGGCAAGATCCCGACCCTTTCGCGTTAGCGAGATTGGCCCATAGGGGACGGATTCCAGCAATCTAAGTTCTTTGAGGCGCGAGACTATTTGCACTCACTTTGTGCGGAATCGCAATGCATGCCTTGCCGAAATGCAAGCATGCCGCTGGTCCGTGAGGATTCGCTTTTTTTCGACTTTGGGCTAGACACAAATACTCACGCGACCCGATAAAGAACACTTGTGGTACTCTGAGTACATTGGAAGTACGGCCCCACAAACCCTTTCAGGATTGTTTTCTTGTTCACAGCAGCAGTAAGAATTTTCACTCTACTATCGTTCACCGTGCATGCGGTGATAGGCTGTTGCGCGCACCACAGTCATGGGGCTGTTCACGACGAAACTTGCGAAAGCCATCGAGAATGTGGTTTTCACCAAACACTAGAACGTCACGTTCACGACGTCGAAGCAACGAGCAGTTCATGTAGTCATGCTGATGCAGTTGCTACGGACGGTAGTGATGCAGGCTATTCCAATTCGCCTGAAATGCCTTGCGATGATTCGCACAGGTGCAATGAAGCCAATTGTAGCTTTCTAGCCGGGTCGTCGGTTTCCCTTGATTTTGATTCATCAAACCATGAGTGCTGCGATTTTATTGACATCAATCGAAGTGTACTACAACTCTCTTCGACGCATCTCAATCCAGGCGGTGGACTTTATTGGCGGTTGGGTTGTAAGGCATGCGTTTTAAGCTGTGCCATTCTTCAGACGTGGCAGATCTGATCTGCTTCTCTTTTCATGTTTCGCGGTTGTTGTGTAGATCTGCAATATTCGCGTCGCATTCTTGAATGTTGAGCTAAAGACCACGGGCACTTGCTTTGTAGCGGATCGGCGCGAGCCGTCCGGTGCCGAAAAACCGGAGGGCTTGCGCCCAACCGATACCTTCAAAATGCGGAAGTTGTTTCGAGACTGCTTCTTGGTTGCCTGCCGGATGTTCCCTGCTTTTGAAAGTAGGCCTCACGAAACTGCCATTCGCTTTTGAATATTCAGCGAAACAATGAAGATGGTTCACTCCTGCAACGAAAGATTTTAGGGCTAATGCAATGAAATGGAGTTTCCTCAATCACGCCAAGGGCTGGGTAATAGCTGTTGCGACGGGACTTGCGATTTTAGCCGTAGCTATCACCTATCCCCGATGGTGGCCACCAGTTTCTGATTGGATCGATGCTAAGGTTCAACAACGCAAAATGGCGGCAAAGGCTGCCGACGAACATTCAGGTCATGATCACGGAGCCGAAGGCCATGGTGGACACGACCACGCCGGGCATAGTGAATCCCAATCGCTGGAACTAACACCGCAAGCATTGAAAAACCTTGGGCTGACCGACGAATTCCTGAAACCCATCAGGCTTGCCGAATACAAAAAAACAATAACGGTGCCGGCAATTGTGGCCGCTCGTCCGGGTAGAACTCAAATAAGGGTTTCATCGCCGCTGAGTGGTGTCGTGACTCATGTTCATGCCGTCACCGGTGAAACCGTTTCCACAGGTCAATTGCTATTCGAGGTTCGTTTGATTTATGAAGAACTTGTTGATACTCAGACTTTGTTCCTAAAGACATTGAGTGAACTCGAAGTCGAAAACCGGGAAATCAAACGCCTTGATGAGGTAACGCAATCTGGAGCCATATCTGGAAAGCTATTGCTGGAACGCCGCTATTCCAAGGAAAAAATCGAGGCCTCTCTAGGAGCGCAGCGTGAGGCATTGAGACTCCATGGGCTTTCGCCGACACAGATCGCGTCCATCGAAAAGGAACGGAAGCTGTTGAGAGACCTATCTATTGAAGCGCCGGATATTGATTCACACGGCAAGAGCGAAGAACTTAGACTAAGTCGATTGCCAATACAACATGTTTCGTATCTGGTTAGCGACTCACACAAACTCGCTACCAACGGCCCACGTCCCTTAATCATCGAGGACCTGAGGGTTCAGAAAGGCCAAGGCGTAATGGCGGGTGAAATGCTATGTGCGCTCTCTGATTTTTCTCAGTTGTATGTCGAGGGCAGAGCGTTCGAGCAGGATGCTCCAGCCGTGGCATCAGCCGCAGAGAAGGGCTGGGCGATAGACGCCTTGGTGCCGACCGCAATCGGACAAGAGACTGTGTCAGGCTTGAAGCTCGCATTCGTCGACAATACCGTCGACGCCACCTCGCGAACTCTTGCCTTCTTCGTTGAACTTCCAAATCAAATTCTTCGCGATGAAACAAACGCTGATGGCCAACGATTCATTACTTGGAAGTATCGAGTTGGACAGCGTTTGCAGGTTCAGGTTCCCGTGGAGGTATGGGAGAGTCAAATCGTACTTCCGGTAGATGCGGCGGTGAAAGATGGTGCTGACTGGTTTGTATTTCAACAAAATGGCGATCATTTCGATCGGGTGGCTGTACATGTAAAGTATCGCGATCAAAACAAAATCGTCGTCGACAATGATGGCTCAGTGTTTCCAGGAGATGTGATCGCTTTGAAATCGGCACATCAACTTCAAATGGCTTTGAAAAACAAATCGGGTGGTGGCGCAGATCCCCATGCTGGACACAACCACTAGAACGGAGTCAATTCAATGCTCAATGCTGTAATCCGATTTGCGCTACATCAGCGACTACTCGTTATTGCCACTTCTCTCTTCCTTGTTGGATTTGGAATATGGCAGACAACACGAATGCCAATCGACGTGTTTCCAGATTTAAACCGTCCAAGAGTCGTTATCATGACCGAGGCTCAGGGAATGGCACCCGAGGAAGTCGAGTCGCTCATTACGTTTCCTATCGAAACTACGATGAACGGGGCGAATGGTGTCGAGGCGGTTCGTAGCTCCTCTGGAGTGGGTATGTCTGTCGTCTACGTGGAGTTTGCATATGGAACGGACATCTATACTGATCGTCAAATTGTCGCCGAACGCATGCAAATGGTCCAAGACAGATTGCCGAAAGGAATCTTGCCACAACTGGCTCCTATTTCATCCATCATGGGACAGATTCTCATGCTCGGTATGTGGAGTGACGATGCGTCGGTTGATCCAATGGAAATGCGTACAGCAGCCGACTGGATCGTCAGACAACGATTGCTCACCATCCCTGGAGTATCCCAAGTATTTACTATTGGCGGACAACGCAAGCAGTTTCAGGTCCTAATTGATCCCGTGGCAATGACACGTTTTGGCGTTACCTTAAAACAGGTCGAGGAAGCGGTAACACAGAGCAATGAAAATGGAACCGGTGGCTACCTTGATCGTCAAGGTCCAAGTGAGCTGCTCGTTCGGTCACTTGGACGACTCAAGTCGATCGACGACCTAAAATTAGTACCGGTCACTATTCGTGCTGGCAGGCCAATCCTCCTTTCGCAAGTAGCCGAGGTGCGTGAAGGAGCGCAAATTAAGCGAGGTGACAGTGCTGCTTTTGTTCGACGTGAAGCGACAGATGACAAACCAACCGATTCGTTTTCTGGTGGACCTGCAATTGTACTTACGGTCAACAAGCAGCCTGGTGCCGACACCAGAAAAGTGACGGACCATGTCTTACGAGCTCTCGACGAACTTAAGTCGAGTTTACCTGCTGGTATACGCATAGAACCGACCTATTCTCAGAAGTCATTTATCGATCGCGCCATCCGAAATGTTGAGGAAGCGTTGCGAGACGGAGTGATCCTAGTGATGATCATTCTGTTCCTGTTCTTGATGAACATTCGTACAACGTTCATTACGCTGACTGCGATTCCTCTTTCGCTGTTCATGACCGCCATAGTGTTTGCCGTATTCGGATTGTCGATCAATACCATGACCCTCGGCGGTATCGCGGTCGCGATGGGAGAACTCGTCGACGATGCAATTGTCGACGTGGAGAATATTTTCCGTCGACTCAACGAGAATCGAAACTTGGACCAACCGCTCCATCCACTGCTCGTCGTCTTTCGGGCAAGTGCCGAAGTCCGTCGATCCATCGTATTCAGTACGATGATCGTTATTCTCGTTTTTCTTCCATTGTTTGCATTGGGCGGCATGGAGGGGAAACTATTTGCACCGCTCGGTGTTGCCTATATCGTCTCTATTTTGTCGTCGCTCGTGGTCTCGCTGACGGTAACTCCCGTTCTTTCGTATTGCTTGCTCGGCACAAGCAAGGGCGGTGGGCATGAGAAGGATGGATTGGTCTTGCGATGGCTCAAATCGCTGGGGGAACGAATCATTCGTTTTAGCCTGGCATTCCCCTATTTGAATCTTGGCATTACCGTAGCACTTGTTGCACTTGCGGCAGTCTTTTTGTCTCGACTCGAACGTGACTTTTTGCCGCCGTTCAACGAAGGGACGATTCAGCTAAATGTTGTCCTCCCGCCAGGAACATCTCTGTCTGCATCGAACGAAATCTGCGAAACGGTTGAGAAATCGCTGATGGCGATAGCGGATGTACAGAGGTTTGTGCGTCGAACAGGACGTGCCGAACTTGACGAACATGCCGAGGGAGTCAACATGAGCGAATTCCTGATTGAACTTGATCCACGGTCTGCACGGACGCGTGAGCAACAATTGGAGGCGATCCGTCGGGCCATGGAAGACATTCCAGGAATAGTGACCGCCGTGGAACAGCCAATCGCACACCTGATATCGCATATGCTCTCCGGGGTTAAGGCCCAGGTTGGTATCAAAGTTTACGGCGACGATTTAGATTTACTCCGACAAAAAGCCGAGGCTATCAAAGCAGAAATGCAAAAAGTGCCTGGTGTAACTGACTTAATGATCGAGCCCCAGGTGATCATTCCGCAATTGAGAATTGAATTGGACCGTAACAGTCTTACACAGTACGGACTCAGCGTTCAGTCCGTGAACGACTACGTACAAACGGCCATGAATGGTGCAGTCGTCTCCGAAGTTCTTGACGGTATGCGGACATTCGATTTGATGGTTCGAATGAAGAATGACTATCGCGAGGATATCGATGGTCTGAGTCGATTGGCGATTTATTTGCCTGAGGGTGGATCCGTTCCGCTAGGGAGCGTTGCTCGGATCTACGAATCGGGTGGTCCGAACACAGTCAATCGAGAAAACGTACGTCGCCGAGTCGTTATCCAGTGCAATGTCAAGGACCGCGGCGTGGTCGACGTGGTAAAGGACATACAGAAAGCGATTCAACCCGTGGTGAAATCGCTCCCGGCTGGATATTACCCGACCTACGAGGGGCAATTCCAGAGTCAGCAATCAGCTAGTCAAATCATTTCAATCCTATTTGCAGTAGCGTTGCTCGGCGTCTTCTTGGTGCTGTACACATTATTTCGAACTGTCAATTTGGCGCTGCAAGTAATGGCGGCATTGCCGATGGCATTTATTGGGTCCGTAGCTGCTCTTGTCCTAACCGGCCAAACGATCACGATTGCCGCAATGGTGGGCTTCATTTCGTTGGCTGGTATCGCATCAAGAAATGGAGTCCTACTGTTGCAACATTATTTGCACTTAGTCGAGTTCGAGGGGGAGCAATTCACGAAAGCGATGATTGTTCGCGCGGGGCTTGAGCGGCTTGCTCCAGTTTTGATGACAGCGTTGACCGCAGGAATCGCGCTTGTCCCATTGGTGCTTGCTGCTGGCGAACCAGGCAAAGAGATTCTTTATCCAGTGGCGACAGTCATCCTTGGTGGCGTCGTCAGTTCGACCATGTTGGACTTCTTCGTCCACCCAGCGTTGTTTTGGCTGTTTGGAATGAAGGCCGCTGAACGAGCAGTTCAAAGCTCACAACACCAAATCGAGCTGAATGAAGTCACGGAGTCGAAATGAATTTTTCGAGGGTAGCGAATGGTTCGTTGCCCTCTATCGGTTTCCCCTTTTGTTGGAAGGAATAGATAATGAAGTTGTCGAAGATCGGTTTTGGAGCGGCGATTGCGTTTTCCATCGGTCTCACCAATGCGAACTTGACGCATGGGCAAGCCCAGCAGGCATCATCGCAGAAGAAGCTACAGACTCAGGATGGGCAAAATCACGATGGCCATGATCATGGCGATCATGATCATTCACAGGAATCGATTGCATATCTATTGCCACAATGGAAATCGATGCATTTCGAGGATGCCACCAAGGCCAAGCAGCATGCGGAAACGGTGACCAAAATCGGTTGCGAAGTCAAACAAGACAGCCATGCCGGGCATATTGATGTCACCTACCGTTGTGTGGAATGGAAGTCCATGAAGGTCGCCACGCACGCATTGGCCGAACAATGGACGGGCTGGCTAAAAGGTTCCGGCTTTGATGTTTCGCAAGGTCACTGCGATGCGTCGTTCACTGAAGGCAAGGAAGCAGTCGAATTCCGACTAACGAAATGGAAGAGTATCCATGGCGATGGCACGCCTCAGGAAAAGCAATTTACTGACACACTTAAAAAGATCGGTTGCGAGGTCGTGATCGATAAACATGCGGGGCATTCGGACATCAAGTTCCGTGCCCCCACTTGGCGTGACATTCACGTGGCCGACCATTCAGCCGCCGACCAAATGCAGGCCTGGCTAACCAAAAA
>JAYVPE010000203.1:0-7320 GCA_043757575.1 Pirellula sp. | reverse complement strand
ACATCGATGAACTGCGTCAAATCGACATAGACATCCATCTGATCGATTCCAACGTGGGCGTTGATCGATGGCACGCTTGGCGAAGTACTCCATTGCGTTGCAGTCGCACCAGCCATACTTTGAATGAAAGGTGCCATCGGTGCAAGAAGCTGTTCCATTGCCAATTCGCATCGAACACAGAATTGAAGCGATTCTCGTTGCGTAATGTTTTGCCGGGAACGAATTTCTCGAATCGCACCCACCAAATCCACGAAGTGTGCAAATTGCTTTTCAACTTCTGGGCGAATATGCTCCTCGTGAACGGTCGGCCAATCGGCCAAAATGATCCACTGGTTCGGTGCCGAATTGGAGTATAAATCGCGTGTGGGTGCAAACCGAGCAAGCTGTTGCCAAATCGATTCTGTTACGAACGGCATGATCGGATGGAGGATTCGCAGCATGGAGTCCAAACAATGAGCCAGGATTTGTTGTACAAGCGGCCTAGCTGCCGGTTCTTGCAATCGCGGCTTGGCCATCTCGACATAGAGTGAACAGAAATGGTCCCAAGCAAAGTCGTAGGATGCTCTCGCCGCTTCTGCATAACGAAACAGTTTGATTTCCGATTGAATAGTTTTGGTTACGGTTGCTAAACGCGATAGGATCCATTGGTCTTCCAAGGGTAGTGCGTCCAAATCGACCTGCATCGGCTTAAAGCCGTCGAGGTTCATCATGACGAACCGAGATGCGTTCCAAAGTTTGTTCACAAAGTTTCTTGCCACTTCAAAGCGTTCGCTAACGACCGGTGCTTTGGGTTGGGCCTTGTCCGCTTCGGTTTCCGCCCATTGGGTCGAGAATTGCTTTTTGCACTTATCGCAAGTAACAAGTGGCTTCGAACGATTTTCTTTTGTCTGGTTGACCAACGCTTCGCAGTGCGGGCATTCAAACTGGACAGGCATGCGAACATCTTGCGTTTCGGTACACAACCAAGTCAGTCCAAAGCGCAGAGCATCGGGCCCGAATTTGTTGATCACATCCAATGGGTCTACACCGTTGCCTTTACTCTTGGACATAGTTTCGCCGTAGCCGTCAAGAATCTTCGGATGGATGAAGACATCTTGGAAGGGTACCTTGCCCATGTTGTTGAGTCCCATCAGAACCATCCGTGCAACCCATAGCGTGATGATGTCGCGAGAGGTGATCAACGTGTTGGTTGGGTAAAAATACTCCAGCTCGGGCGTCTGCTCCGGCCAACCTAACGTCGAATGGGGCCACAACGCCGACGAGAACCAAGTGTCGAGTACATCTTCTTGACGAACGAGTCCCAGCGATTGCAATTTTGTTTCAAGTCCCGCATCTTCATTGCGAATACAAACATGTAGAGTCGCTGGCTCCTCGATCGACACATTCATTAGTCCAGCAGCCCGCTCAGGCATCGTTTCGATCTTAAATTGGAGCGAATGAGCATCCGCAGGGTTTTCAAACGTCCGGCTCCAAATCGGAATTTGATGTCCCCACCACAATTGTCGCCCGACAGGCCAATCCCGCTTTTCTCCGAGCCAATCCAAATAGCCGCTGGCGTAACGCTGCGGAAAGATTCTAACATCGCCGTTTGTAACTGCGTCCATGGCAGACTGAGCCAGTTGCTCCATACGAACAAACCATTGATCCACGAGGTAGGGCTCAATCGGTGTTTTGCTTCGATCACTATGCTTTAGTTCAATATCTCGGTCCTCGGTCTTTTCGAGCAGCCCCATTTCATCGAGAGCGTCGACAATTTTTTGACGAGCTTTAGACATGGACAAACCAACGTACGGGCCGCCATTCTCGTTGATGGTACCATCGGTATTCATGATGTTGATCATAGGCAAAGAACAACGCAATGCGACGTCATAGTCGTTCGGGTCGTGAGCCGGTGTAATCTTGACGGCACCGCTACCTAATTCTGGCTTCGCCCATGCATCCAATACCAGTGGTATCTCCCGATCGACGAATGGCAGTCGCAGTTTTCGCCCGTCCCGGGCCATCTGGGCAAGCAGTTCTAAATGAGGAAGCACCTCAGTTCGCCGTGTGGCAAGTTCATCCAGTTGCGATTGGATGATGGGTTGGTCCTTCATACTGGCTGCGTTCAGTTTTTCTTGAAGCTGTCGCTCGAATTTATCGAGAGCTGCGGCTGGTTCTGGATGGACCGCAACGGCCGTGTCACCAAGCATGGTTTCTGGCCGAGTCGTTGCGATGGTGACGAATTTTGGCTCTCCAGCCTGCGAGTCAATAAATGGGTAACGCAGATGCCAAAAATTCCCGTTGACTGTTTCGGTAAATACTTCGTCGTCGCTAACGGCTGTTTGCAAGAACGCATCCCAATTAACTAATCGCTTGCCGCGATAGATAAGCCCTTTCGAAAACAAGTCGAAAAACGTGGTTCGGACCGCTCGCGCGCATACCGCATCTAAAGTAAATCGTGTACGACGCCAATCGCATGAACAACCTACTCTCTGCAACTGTCCTAAGATTCTTTTTTCGTATTGCTCCTTCCACTCCCAGATGCGTTCAACGAGCTTTTCGCGTCCAAGGTCATGTCGCGTTTTGTTTTCAACCTCTTTCAAGCGGCGTTCGACAACGGCTTGCGTCGCAATCCCCGCGTGGTCGGTGCCAGGCACCCAGAGGGCGACGTAACCTTGCATTCGATGCAGCCGAATCTGAATGTCTTGCAAAGTGTTGTTGAGCGCATGTCCTAAATGCAAAGCACCGGTTACGTTCGGTGGGGGAATAACGATGGTGAAGGGTTTCTTGTTCTTGTCGACGTCGGCGTTAAAACACCCATTCTCGAGCCAACTGTCGTAAATCTCCGTTGCGCTGGTGGCAAAATCGAATCGATTGGGTATTTCGTTGGTTTCAGTGTTCATATTCGTAAAAGTGTCCTTAATTACTTGTTTAATTTGTATTCGACCGCATCCACGAGAGCATGCCAACTAGCCTCGATGATGTTCTCGCTGACGCCGATCGTTCGCCAAGTGTCTTGGTCATCTGCACTTTCGATGTTGACTCGGATACGAGCTGCCGTACCTGCCTCGCCATTGACGACTCGCACTTTAAAGTCGACTAATCGCATTGAGTTGAGACTGGGGAAGAACGGAAGAAGTACTTTGCGAAGGGCTGCGTCCATTGCATTGACAGGACCGTGGCCCTCGGCGGCCTCGACCCGCAATTCGCCATCCACTTTTACTTTGAGAATTGCTTCTGCGAAAGTTTGATTGCGATCGATATCCACGTCACCGGACAGGATCTGGTACTTGATCGTCTTAAAATGCTCAATATAGGATCCGAGGCAGCGTTTTACCAGGAGATCAAAAGAGCCTTCGGCCGCTTCGAATTGGTAGCCTTGGTTTTCTTTTGCGACAACATCCGCCAGAATCTTGTCTAAGATCGCACGATCATTCGGGAGTTTATGATCTGCGGTAAGAGCGGCTATGTTGGATCGACCCGAGAGTTCGCTGACCAAGATACGGCGTTCGTTGCCGACCAAAGCAGGGTCCATGTGCTCGTAGGTATGCGCGAATTTGTTGACGGCGTGTACATGCATGCCACCTTTATGGGCGAACGCACTTCGACCCACAAAAGGCTGTCCACTCCGCAATTGGAGATTGGCCGTTTCGTAAACATATCGAGATAGTTCCGTTAGATGCTCCAACGAGCGACCGCCGAGTACAGAGTATCCCTTCTTTTTAAATTGCAGATTGGCAAGGACCGTGACGAGGTCGGCGTTCCCACAGCGTTCGCCGATACCATTGATCGTACCTTGAACTTGCTCGCAACCGGCGTCGATCGCTGACAGCGAGTTGGCAGTCGCCAGGTCTCCGTCATTATGGCAATGGATGCCAAAGCGAACGGTCACTGCTGCCGACGCGGTGCGAGCATCGGTTACAATTATGCCTACTTCCTCTGGCAACGTGCCGCCGTTGGTATCACAAAAAACGATCCACTTCGCTCCCGCAGTTGCTGCGGTGAGGATCGTTTTCAATGCGTATTCGCGATTGGCTTTGAATCCATCGAAGAAATGCTCAGCGTCGTAAACCACTTGAGCGTGTTTGGCCAAGAACGCGACGCTTTCCCCTATCATATCGAGGTTCTCTTGGAGCGAGACACCCAAGACGTTGATGGCATGGAAGTCCCAGGATTTGCCAACGACCGTGATGACTGGCGTTTGAGCTGCAACCAAAGCCTTCATGCCTGGATCGTCTTGGACAGCGACACCGCGTCGTCGGGTCATTCCAAAGGCGCAAATCTGGCTCTGTCCCATTGGCAACGAACGTACTTTTTGAAAGAACAAGGTGTCCTTTTCGTTGGAGAGTGGATAGCCACCCTCGATCATATCAATGCCCATTTCTGCGAGCCGGACCGCGATGTTGAGTTTGTCTTGGAGCGAAAGGCTAACTCCTTCCCCTTGGGTACCGTCTCGCAAGGTGGTGTCGTAAGTATGTATGGATCGAACCGACATGATTTTTCGTTTTGGTTAGGTGATGCGTCTTAATAACGAAAAAACCCCTGAAGCCCTCGCTTAGGCTTCAGGGGTTTTGATTTGTAATCCACACGACTTGCTTGCACGTGCTATGGATCCCCGTGGCCTAATCGCAATGGGGAATAATAATGACTTGCGTGTAGTAGAACGTGGTAGTTCTCATAGATAATAGTTTCTCAGTTTGCACCTGAGGAATCCTCTTCGGTGGGAGCGGGGGCTCTCGGGTGAGACCGGATTATAATGAATTTGGTTCGCTTGCGGGAGTGGAATATTTAGAGTATTCGGATTCCTCCCATTTTTGAAATGCTGCCGCAGCCCATTCGTCTTATTGCTCGGACTGTTTGTAACCCAATTTTCCAAGTACCCCGAGCAATTCATCGGTTGTAATGTACCGGCGGTGATGGTCGACTTTGTAAGCATCGATCGCTTCTGCCAATTGCCGCCCCTCGGACGAGAGTTTATTGTACGAATTTCCGAACTGCCTTCTCTCGCCTTGGTCTCCAGTTCCCAGTTGTTGACGACGATCCACGAATGTTGCTTCCAGATCGGGCTGAATGGGTGTAAGTGAAGAAGCCGAATTCATTGTGTATTGTTCCTGGCGAATGATAGTCTAAAACGATGGAGTCGATGGGAAACCAACACAAAGGTAGGTCATATACAGGGAGATGCAAACATCATTCAACTAGATCGAACCCAGGTCGAAATGGCCGAAAGACGTTTAGGAGCTTTGGGGAGATTGTGTGGATGTTTCGGAAATTAACGCTCCCGAGCAGTCGCATGTCAAAACCTTAGCCCCGATTCGACTAGTTGACTCCAATTTGCCAATCTGCCAATCTGCTCACTTCTATTTACCCGTGTGGATGACAGGACTGTACCGCAGCTTACCATTGTCCAGCCATTGCCTTTAAATTGGATTACACTTGTCCTGTTTCTATTTTCCACTCGAGCGACAAAGTCCACATCCATGAACGTTAACTTAGATGCCAAGAAATACATACTTTTGTCTTTAGGCGTGCTTTGCGCGATGATGTTTGCGATACCGCGTTTGAGCGCAGATAACGGTAATTCGATCGCGATTCGTTGGTGGGGGCGGGACTCCATTTCAATCGAGACTCAATGGAACTTGACAGTAGCAATCAATCCATGGGGCGATAATACGAGTGCAGACCTGTTTCTATTTACTCAAGCTCATCCCGTCGATACGGCCCAACTTTCCAAGAACTCGTTTTTATTCGATTTTTCAACCGATGCTTCCTCACCTCAATTGCTCGATCGATTGGCAAATCAAGACGCAACGAGTTGGAGCAAACTGACTCCATTGATCAAGCCATCCGGCAACGCAATTCGTGTCACCAGCCTAGCCGATCAAGGCAAAATCATTCAAATGCCACCTGACTATGTTGCCGCCCACGCGGACTGGACAGGCAAAGAAGAGGCCCGGCAAATGGAACGAGTCAGTCGATTCACCCGGCGATTTTCCTATCTGTTGAAGGACTTGCCGATGGATAAAAAAGCGCCTGGCAGTTTTTGGACGCCGAAAAGTTTGCTGCGTCAAATGGACGACCACTATTCGGAACACACTGCCAATGTCGTTAAGAAGTTTGAACTGCCCGATTGGCCGAAGAACAATGCGCCAACCGTCTTGAGTGTTTGGCCTGATTTGGCACCTGGGGAAACAAGTCGCGAAACGGGAACACTGTTGCCTGTCAAATCAGGCGAGACAAAGCCAATCGATCGAGTATCTGATGTCCGGCGACCAACGCTAGATGTTTATCCTGCAAAAAACAACCCGTCGGGTACTGCTGTGATCATTTTACCAGGTGGCGGTTTTACGTATGTTGTTCCCAACTTAGAAGGCTCGGAAGCGGCGGAGTGGCTCAATGATATCGGCATCACAGCCTTCGTCCTGCGTTATCGAACGAAAGAATCCGCTCAGCCCGGCGAGCCACTGTGGCAACGTCCCCTGCAAGACATGCAACGCGCAATGCGGGTAATACGCCATGAGTCGCAACGGTGGCAGCTCCAAACCGATCGCATTGGAATCCTTGCGTTTTCAGCCGGTGGCCAAGTGGGAGCAATCGCACATTCAAAAGCAAATCAGTCGACTTATACGGCGCTTGATGCTATCGATGAGAAGGCCTGCAATCCCGACTTCTCGATTTTAATTTATCCCTGGCAACTGCTCGATGTCAAAACAGGCGAACTACTGGACCCGATCCAAATCACTGAGCAATCGACACCTGCGTTTATTGTTCACACTCACGATGACGCGTCGAGTTCGGTTGGTGCTGCCAAACTCTACATTGCTTTGAAACAGCATAAAGTGCCAGCAGAACTACACGTTTATCAAAACGGTGGCCACGGTTACGGTGTTCGCGACCGTCCCAACTCGGTCATTTCCTCATGGCCAGCTAGAGCCACAGATTGGCTAAAAATCCGCGGGCTTCTCGATCAGAAAAATTGAATTTGGAATTTCAGATTGGCTTCCAGTATGGAGGATACGTGCTCTCAGCCAAACCAAACTGCGTGTATTCCGACAATATGGCTGATAACTTCAGCGAACGAAGATGCGATTCCAAGACTGCGTACTCGTTCGAATGCTCCTTCTTGGGCAACTTGCGCGCACTACGACGGGTTTGGTCAGGTACTGGACAGGAACGCTGTACCGACTCTGTTTGTGCGGAACTGTGGAGCGTTTGTCCGAAACAAAGGGACGGTCAACCGCTGTGGCTGCATGAAGATAAGTTGTGGAGTTCGGACTTGAGTTTCCATGCCGGCGGACCTGTTGATATCAGTTAAAGTTTTTGCTGTCGGGATTGCGTATT
>JAYVPE010000202.1:0-7322 GCA_043757575.1 Pirellula sp. | reverse complement strand
ATTTTAGAATCGTTAAGTGACTATCAAGATTTTATCCCACGATCTCGAGCAAATGTGTTGCGAGATCCTGATTGAGGACTTGGCTGACTGTCAGTTGTTTGCAGAACAGGTGGCCAATCTTTCAACAACACCGATGGCCATTGCTTTGTCCGGAACGCTCGGGGCCGGAAAAACGCAATGGACTCGGTTCTTTGCAATAGCTCTCGGAGCTCAGCCAGCATCCGTTAGCAGTCCCACGTTTATGCTAGTTCACGAATACGATAGCCAGCCGCCTATCTACCATTTGGATGCGTACCGGATCGGAGACGAAGACGAAATGCTGGAGCTTGGCATCGAGGAAATGCTGGACGCAGACGCGATAACAGTAGTAGAGTGGGCGGATCGGTTTCCGAGACTTTTGCCGCGTCAAACTCTGACAGTTCACTTGGAAGTTGGAGATTTGCCGACATCTCGGCTCGCTCGACTCCGAGCCGATGGCCAACGCGCCAAGGCGATCCTTCGAAAATTGGTTACGCTTTGGTCATAGAGTCATAGAAAGGATAGGCTCACTGGTTTATGCTAGACCCAATAGCACGACGCCTTACGCTTTACTCCTTACAAAAACTATCATTCGCATGTCGCAATTGGTACATGAATCTTCGAAGCGGATTATAGCGAACATCGAAAAGGCAATTGTCGGCAAACGCAAACAATTGGTCTTGTCCCTGGTATCGTGGTTCTCGGGTGGACACATCCTGCTCGAGGACGTACCGGGCGTTGCAAAGACAATGCTCGCTCGGGCATTGGCAGCGAGTGTTGGCTGCACGTTCAAACGGGTTCAATGCACTCCTGACCTGTTGCCGAGCGACATCACTGGTGCGGCGATTTTCAACCAAAAAACGAGTGAATTTGAGTTTCGGCCTGGCCCACTGTTTACCAACATTCTACTTGCCGACGAGATCAACCGCACCACACCACGAGCTCAATCGGCACTGTTGGAGGCGATGGCGGAATCGTGTGCTACCATTGATGGTGTAACGCATAAACTGCCCAATCCTTTCCTCGTTATTGCAACACAAAACCCGATCGATCATGAAGGGACTTTTCCTCTCCCAGAGGCACAACTAGATCGTTTTTTCATGAAGTTCTCGTTGGGTTATCCCTCGATGGAAGAGGAGCTGCGGATGATTCAAATGCTCGAACGAGAACATCCGATTCATTCTCTGACAAGTGTCATTTCGGCTGAGGAGATCGTTCAAGTTCAACAGCTCGTGAAGCAAGTCTACGTCGACCCCAAGGTGCGGCAATACATGTTGCAAATAGTGCATGAAACGCGATCCCATTCCGATCTGGCTCTAGGTGCAGGGCCAAGAGCCACGATTGCGATTTTCCGTGCATCTCAGGCCATGGCAGCGATCCGCGGTAGAAATTATGTTCAACCAGACGATGTCAAAAAAACAATGGGGCCCGTAATGGCGCACCGATTGATCCTGAGACCTGAAAGCCGTTTGCGGCGGATGACCAGCGAACAAATTCTCGATAGCATTGTCGCGGAGATCGCAGTCCCAACGCTTGAAGAACAAAAAGTTTAGATTCCGTTTCTCGCGATCCCGCCAGCCTGGATTATTCACAACCCGATGCGTTACCCAATCATCAACCAGGCCTGAAAGGGCGAAACCCGATGCCTCAATCGCTCGCCCAAATCCTTGTGCATCTGGTCTTCTCCACGAAGTACCGCGAGCCCTGGTTGCCGATCACATCCATCTGCTGATCGCGCACCCACGCACCTGTGCGCCATCGGAATTGGTGCAGGAGATCAAAACTGGTTCGTCCAAATGGCTGAAGACCAAGCGATAGCCCAGGGCAAAGCTTTGCCCTGGGCTAGTATATTTTGGCCCTTCAGGCCACCACAAAAAATGCTTCGTAAACAGGCTTGATTTCCACCATCCGGTGATCGCTAGAACTTTATCGTTTCGGGCGGTTTTGCTTCTTGTTTTTATTCGCCTTGGAAAGAAATACGACGAGAACGATCACAAGGATAGCCAAGGGCACCATGCACGTCATGATCGTGATAACAAAGGTACCTAAGAGCGATGTCCCTTTCACAGCCGTGTTGTTCACCGAGGTGATGTTTACAACCGAGTCGTTGCCTAATGATTCGGTCAAGTGGGTTGGGAGTGAAACGCCAACGATTGGAGTATTATTTGGTTTCGATAATGCGATCAATGCCTCCTTGGCAGTGTCGTCATCGAAAGCCTGCAAAAGAGCAAAGTCAGCGCTGCTGTTGGCTGCGGTCGAATCTACTTTTTCCGCGAACACTTCTTGAATTGCCTTGGACAAAGCTACGCCGTCGTCTGCCCGACGGTAACTGTGTACTCGCGTTGCCAGCGAGTGATTTTGTTTCATATCGACCCCAATTGCATCCACTATGAGTCCACGCGACAACACGTCGGGCAAATACAGTGCAAGCAATTTTGCATCGGTAGCTTCGCCGTCGGTGACTATGAGCAGCCGGTAGTTTCCGTAAATCTGCTTTTCTCGCAATTGGAGAAGTGCATCTGCCCCCTCACGCATCCGATCTCCCAGCGGTGTGCCGCCATCTGCCATGACAGATTCAACTTTTCGCGTTGCTTGTGGCACCGACAGATGTTCTAAAGGTATCGCCCAATGCTGCTTTGATCGATCGCCATTGAGTAGCAGGAGTCCCAGCTTGGTATCGGCAGGAAACTGTTTGAGAACGGTTTCAATGGCCTTCTTGGCTGCCTCGATGCGCCGCACTCCACCGCTCATTCTTTCATTCATTGAACCGGAATCATCCAACACGATTACTACGCTGTCACTGGCCGATGCAGTGGAACCCCACGGAAAAAAAGCGAGAACAATGAAACAAAACAGATGGCGAAGTTTGGAATTCATAGAATCGTTTCTGCATTCGAAAAGATTATCGTTAGAAATTGAAGTCGGACGGAGCAAGCGACTCTGGATTAACCTTCACGATTCGAAACTCCACACGCATATTTTCTTTGGCTTCTTCGAGATTCTTGGGCTTCGGAATCACTGGCTCCATCACCCCTGCACCGACAGGTACAATCTGCGAAAGGTCGATGTTCATCCCCTCTCGCTTGGCATAAAGTTGCAATTCGGTGAATACATTGTCCGCACGAGACTTGGAGAGATTGAGAGCAGCTTGCATGGTTACGGTCGGATCTGGATTTCCGCCACCGAAAGCCCCACCCTTAATTAATTCCATGACTTCTTTCGTTCGATTGAGATCGAGCGGTTTGCCATTCATGAAGTATCGATAGTTACCGGCAGTTCCGTTTTGTTGAATGACTCCCTTGGCGATACCACTCTTGATCAGATCCAACAGCGTTTTTGTTGGATCTGAATGTCCTCGAATGATGACTCGCGCGTTTCCAAATTTGCTCGCTTCTTTGAGTGCTCGAGAAAAATCTGAGCCGTATCGATCCGCAGAGAAATCTTTTTGGTCCGGTTCGAAACCGATAGTAAAGCTAACGATCGTATTCGCATCGAGATTATCTCCCAAGAATAATTCAGTGGATTCTGCCGTATTCTTGTCAAACTTTTCACTGGACTTGAGTTCGGCGTACTCGATCTCAGCTAGCTTCGCGATCGCCTTGTAATCGAAGTCATTAGGATCGAATCCGTTCCGACCTTTGGCGTAACCCCAGCTTGTAGCCAAGTCGATCGCTTCGCTCATCTTTCCAGTGAATCCGCTTAAATTTCCTTTGTCGAGAAAAAAAGCCATCTGCCCCGTCAAGCCTACAAACGAACAGTCGAGCAACAAGCCGTGCGCATCCTCTTCCAATGTCGGAATGGTTTCCTTGCCGAAGATGCGTTGTGACAACCCAAGGATTTGCTCATATTCCTTGGACAGTTTTTTTGTCTCAGAAAAACTTCGTCGCATGGCAACCAAATTTTCAGTGGCCTTGAGTTGCCCAGCCACAAACTTCTTTACCCAGTCTTTGTTGGCATCGTACCAGTCGCGTCGCACTGCATAGACGTCGGCGATAGAACGGCTCATCTGCGCTGTGCTATTGACGACATGAGCACCTACCACGGTTCCTTCCGCCCCGGTGCCAATTTCAGTAAGACCGGTGCTCAAGCCCATCATGTCGAGCGTGATTACACAACATGCATCGATGGTTGGGTCTTTTCGAAAGGCTTCTGCGGGGCCACCAGGTCCGGTAATATCCTTGGTCCAAACGATCGTTACATCGGATTTGGTAAGCTTGGCAGCGCCGAGCGAATCGTATAGCAAACCAACGTGCGGTCCACCTTGTTGGCATGCGATTTTCTTGCCCTTGAGATCGTTCAAGTTGCGAATGGCTTTTCGTCCGACGATATGATCTCCAGCGCTCCACGACAATTGCATGATGATGACGGGCTTGGTTTTCGGGTCCGCGCCGAGCACTTCGCCCGCTAGACCAATCATATGCATGGTACCTCTCAGGATCGGCGATTTTCCTTGCACGTAGTTCCTTACTTGCCCGACAAAGTCATCCCCATTGACCAACTGAATGTCGAGACCGGATTTCTGAAATAGCGATGAAGGCTTGGTTTTAAGATCGCCGTTTGCTAGAAACGTGGCAACGTCTCCGCCCCAGAGAATGTAGGGCACTTCTATAGGACCGACCTTGGCAACGGGCCCTGTTTTGACTGGTCCAAGCATGACTGCGAATGGCTCTTGCGCAAACATCGACCCAGAAAGTAAAAATATCGCGGACCAGGCAACGAAAATCGCAGGTCGAGTGTGGTGTCGTGTCATGTTAATTTTTTTGGTGGAATAAGACTTGGAGTGTTTTGTGTTCTTTGCAGCACATGTTTAACCGATCGAGGCCCTAAAGACTCGATCGCGGGCGTCCGCAAAACGGATTTTCGGGCTCTAAGCTATCCTACCAAATTGCGACTGTGGTAGGTCGCACCCGCCGCTGCGCGGGTTAAACATGTCGCTCTGTTACCGAATACCCTGCAGTTCAAGTAGGCGAATTTCGTCTTCCATGAGGGCGCGATCTTTTTCGGAAATGTTAGGATCCGGCAGCAGCGACCGCCTCGTGCAATTGATTAGTGCTTGTAGTGTCTGATACCGCCGAGTTTGTTTGATGGCTGGCTGCATAAAATCGCGAATGATGCTCTTCAAGTCGTCTTGGTCTTTGGGCGGAATCGCTTTGAATTGACTACGCAGAGCTGCAAAACCAGCGGACGAAAAGTCCTTTTCCAACCCCTCGCTGTCCAGCCAATTTACCAGTTCGTCGTTGATAATATTCGTGGGTTTTAGCATCCATCGAATAAAATCCTTTCTATCCTCTCCAATCGGGTCGAGAATTGGAATAATCAAGTCTCCAACGCGACCAGGCCGACGAATATCCGGTGACAGTAAATGAATCCTCGCCGTCATTAGCAGCCAAATCACTTTGCCTCGTAGCTTCGGGTCGCTCATCATGCCCTGGATCTTGCCGGTGAGTCGTCGCTCGGTCTCGTGTGCACCTTCACCAACACCACCGAACTGCGTGTCCGCTTCATCGACGAAAATGACGACTTTTTCCAAGGCTTCTAGCACGCGGCGCAACCTCTCAAAAATAACGTCGGTCTGCCCAAACCATTGGCTGCGTATGTTCTTGAGTACCAAGACGGGCATATCCAACTCGGCCGCCACCGCTTCAAAAATAAAAGTCTTGCCGCCGCCTATGGGACCCGCAATGGCTGCACCGGGCAACGCTCGGTCGTCGGGTAATTTCATACGCGGTATCAAATAGACGTTCAGAAACTCCTTCAATTTGGAAAAGCCGATGACATCCTTGAGCGACTGCGACGGCTTTTTGAACTCGATAACATCTTCGCCCAACTGCGATTGAATGAACTGCTCGACTTGAAGCGTTGTATCCTGGCGTTCAATCGGCTTCTGCGCATAGTCGGCGGCTAATAGCAACTGACGCATCGCGTGCAGACTCAAACCGGCAGTGGCCTCTGCAACTGTATCTGCCGACTGCTGAACCGTACGACTGGAACGGAGGGAGCCGTGCCATTGGATAAAATGCTTGCGTGAAGCCAGATCCGGAGCCGCGACGTCGATCGAGACGACTTGAGGCATGCGAGAAATGCGGGGATGTATGAGGCTACGGGACTCAGCAACGAGCACAACAGTGTCCTTTCCCCCAAAAAACGTCGGATCGCCAAACCAATCGGTCACTATGGCGATCCGCCGAACTTGCGCATCGTTCATTCGGGCCACATCCCCATCACCCGCAGGAAGAAGCATGTCGGCCCCCTCGATCAGAATAAGAAGATTCTCCTTTAGGCACGTCCGTGAACAAATCGTCAGTTGCCTCAAGAACTCTAAGGCTTGGGTAGCGTTGCCAATCGCATCTCGCAAGTATTCATCGAACTCGCGGCGCCGCAATTCGAATTTGCTACCATCATTCAGCACTTCTCTCATTGGAACCGCATCGACTGAGATTCCGTTCTTCCATGCGGCCCATGCCTCTCGCAGCTTAACCTTGTCTTCGTCGGAAACACGAACCGGCCCGTTCAATTCATAGACGACCTGGATCAAGCCATGAATTTGCGTCTTGGTTTGAATGAACGCGAGCAGGGGAACATACTGCTTTCCATCAAAATAAAGGTCGTAAATGTTGCCTGAAATGACAATGGAACGAGCCTGGCCTGAATTGATAATGCGAGCAAGGTGTCCGAAAAAAGGATACGATGTCGTGGGAAGATCACCCGTAGGAACTTGGACTGCGACTGTGCTCATAATTTTAAAAATTAACAATCATTTAACGGCAATATCGAAGACGTATACAAACAGAAAAATTTAATGAAGACTATTCAGGCACGTTTAAGATTGTAGACGATCCGCTATGATTCCGGGGCACCTGTCTTAGGCCTCTTGTACCTGGGTTTTCGATCCAGTCAGAACCGCATGCAAATTTTTGTTCAAATTCATCCATTCCCTGGCCAGCAACTGCCACAATCCTTCGAGTCTCTCGCAGAAAAATTGGGAAACATGCCTGGCATGGTCTTCGAAATGGATGGCTCCTTTGTTTGGGTGGATCGTGACTTTACGCCGGCTAGCCAAATGGACGGTATGGTCTACGATCGTTTAGGCAAACTGGAATATGTCGAGATAAAGGGAGCCTGTAATGCCCAACAGTGGCATACCCTTTGCCAAGTCGTATGCGGACTAGCTATCCACGAACCTCTTTCGCCGAAAAACCGCGAAGCCGAATTGGAGTATTCAGTCATTGACAAAATCGCCCGAGTTCATCAAGTGATAGCTGGGGACTGGACTACAGCAAGCGAGATCGCAAGGCAACTATCGA
>JAYVPE010000201.1:0-7323 GCA_043757575.1 Pirellula sp. | reverse complement strand
GGTAAAAGCGTATTCGTTGGCCAGAATTAAAGCACCTAAGGACCAACAAGTCGATTTACGACTCGACGCCATGGTCCCCGTTGCAGAAGGCAAAATGCCAATACTCGTCCAAGCGAACACAACGAAGCAGATCCAGACCGCCATCGCTTTTTCCAAGCAATACAATTTGAAATTGATTTTGATTGGCGGTGCGGATGCAATGCAGTGTGCCAATTTGATTAAAGAGGCCAACGTGCCGGTCGTTGTTTCAAGTGTGTATCGACTTCCTAACCGACATGATGCTGCCTACGATGCTCCGTATACCTTACCCTCTCAACTCCAAGAAGCTGGAATTCAGTTTTCGATCGCGAGCGAGGGAAAATTTGGGGCATCGAGCCTGCGTAATTTGCCGTACCACGCTGCCACCGCTGCCGCCTTCGGTCTGACTGAGGACCAAGCGGTACGGGCTATCACTTTGTCCCCGGCAGAGATATTTGGCGTATCGGATCGTATTGGATCGTTGTCCGTTGGCAAAGATGCAACGTTGATACTGACTGACGGCAATATTTTAGAAACACCCACGCAAGTTTTGAAGGCTTACATCCAAGGCCGCCAAGTCGACTTGTCGAGCAAGCATACGCAGTTGAATGAAAAGTATAAAGCCAAGTACAAGCAATGATTCTATTGCTAGCAAATGAGAGACTTCGGTGTTGCCGCATATCGGATTATTATGCTAGTCTGGCCAGTTGAGATGCTGTCGCGAGTTCCAAGGCGAACAGCGATGGAAACGGATGATTCGAAACTCAATCAGCCAGGGACGGCGATGAACATGCGATTACCAGCCCGTCGAAACGGTGCTAGCGCGACCGCAAAGCGAAAGCGACTTGCGCGAGGCTCAGAAATACTCCAACAAACTGCCGAATCTATTCATTCCCTTGCAGAAACTCTCGACGAAGATTTTCTGGTCGCTGTGGATAAGCTATTGGCTATTCGGGGCAGTCTTATTGTTTGCGGGATTGGGAAAGCGGGGCTTATCGGCATGAAATTGGCGGCTACGTTCGCTTCGACCGGGACGCCAGCCCATTTTCTCCATCCATCGGAAGCCGTCCATGGCGACCTAGGCCGGCTGGGTCCCACGGATGTCGTTTTGATGCTCTCCAACAGCGGAGCGACCGAAGAAATTGTCCGAATTTTGCCCTTCATTGTTCGTCGAGCGGCTGGTCTTATCGCCATTACGAGTGGGGCCAATAGCCCACTGTCACGGGCAGCCGACATCGCTCTGATATTGCCTCCCTGCCGTGAAGCTTGCCAGCACAACTTAGCACCCAGCACGAGTACCACAGCCATGTTAGCGATCGGAGATGCATTGGCATTGGTCGTAAGTGAAGCGAGGAATTTTCGCGTCCAGGACTTTGCAGAGTTGCATCCGGGCGGTTCACTTGGACGAAAATTGGCGATTGTGGACGATGTCATGCGGCCAGTTCTCGAATGTCGGTTGGCTTCAACTCAGACCACCATTCGAAAGATGTTGGTCGAGGTTTCTCGCCCAGGTCGCCGTACCGGAGCGGTCATGCTTGTTAATGCAGAGGGAAAACTCGAAGGGATCTTCACGGATAGCGATTTGGCGCGTTTGCTTGAACAACGCCGCGACTGCGATTTAGACAGAGTGATTGCAGAATTGATGACGCGATCCTTTTCTGCCATCCAATCTGGAGCGAAATTCACCGACGCTGTGGACATTATGGTACAGCACAAGATCAGCGAATTGCCTGTGGTTGATTCAGAGGATAAACCGCAAGGAATGATCGATATCACGGACGTGCTCGGACTCGAACACGCCGCAGCGAATGATTTACAAAGGCATCCGACCGAGGCAACTTCGGAAATAATCGACGAGGATAGAGCAGCACACGATTGGCATTGTGGGCCAACGACGCTGCGTTTATTTGGTCCTGAAGTCTAATTGGGAGAATGGTAAATGGCACCTCGCGATACTGAAATTGCAAAACCAATCAAACTGATTCTATCCGACGTAGACGGTGTTTTGACCGATGGATTGATCACGATCGACAATGCAGGAGTCGAAAGTAAATCCTTTCATGTCCGGGACGGCCATGCAATCAAGATCTGGCGAAAGGCGGGCTTCCAATTTGGATTGTTGACAGCTCGCAATTCGCAAATCGTCAAACTGCGTGCCGCTGAATTGGGAATCACATTGGTGCGGCAGGGTTTTGCCGAAAAACTGCACGCGGCTCGGGAGATGATCCAGCAAGCGGGCTTTGAGATGAATGAAGTCTGCTATATCGGAGATGATTTGCCCGATCTGTCCGTGATGTATGAGGTGGGGCTCAGCGCAACGGTATCCGACGGAGCATCGGAAGTCAAACAGGCAGCTCGTTGGACCATGAACGCATCGGGGGGGAAAGGTGCAGTTCGAGAATTGATCGAACGATTACTAAAAGCAAAAGGTCGATGGGAGGACTTCGTTCCAAATCGACTCACATGATTTTCTTACGCGATTATTTTCGAATATTGATTCCTCTCTGTGTGGCGTTTGCCGCTTACCACGCAATCGTCGTTCCCGTATTGGAGCCCAGGTCGGAAAAGCAAGTGCGCCAATGGATCGGGCCAGCTATTCCTCTTCGCAACGATTGGTGGGAAGAGTTTTTTGTTGAAGGGGATTGGCAACTGGACAAAAAAAACCCACCGCGAGTAGTCAAGACAGAAACCGCGACTTTGCTCTTTCAAACTCGCGACCAAATCTCGGATACACATTGGCTCGTCAAACCGATTACGATCTTACTCCCGCAACGTCAGTCCGGAGCGTCGAATCGAGCCGTGCTCATCAAGAACAACGACGGTGCAAAAATCGAATTCAAGTCGGCCGTCGATTGGACTCGAGAATTGCCACCTATCGTAAGCGGTCAGTTACTTGGTGAAATTTCAATCTATTCCCCCCCCGATGATTCTACGAAAAACAATGGAATGCTTATCAACGCGAGGGATGTTCGTATCAACAATCGAGTCATTTGGACGAATCAACAAATAAGAATGCAAATGGGCAACTCCGTTGTCGACGGAAGAGATCTCGTGATTCATCTGGACAAGGATTTACTGACTGCAGAACAACCGGGTGCCAGCAGCGATTCTCCTTTTAATGGTCTCGATAGACTGGAGCTGACATACGTTGATCGTGTCCATATTGGTCTTAATCCTGGCGGGTTGTGGCCACGCAAAGATATTCCGGATATCGCAAATCGATCCGCATATGCCACCTTGAAATGCGGAGGTTCGTTTGGTTTTAGTTTCCATCAGTCGGAAGCGACGTTAAAAAAAGGAGTTCATATGGAGCACATCGTCCAGGGGCTACCAATAGATACCTTTGACTGCGATGAAATGCAATTACAGGTAGGCTGGCAAGGAAAGCAAACGGTCGCATCGGCAACGCCCGATGGACCATCCGACTCGAATTGGAAAGTGGAACGGTTGGAAGCGTTTGGGGCCATAGGCAAAGACAATAAGGATCATTCCGGATGGCTAAAAATCAATGCACCAGGCATGCTGGCAGAAGCTCATGGGCAACATTTAGTCATGGATTTGGTCAATGGTATTATCACACTTAGCAATCGGAGGTCACTTGCTTCGCCAAGAGAAATGACTCCCGTTTATCTAAAACGAGAATCGGTTCAAGTCAGGTCGCCGGAAATACAGTATCAGAGCGCTGAAGCCATCGCAAACTCAACGGATAGTAACAGCAAAACCTATGGGACACTGAACCGAAATCGCATGGGAGCGCTCCAGGCTTCGGGGCCGGGTAGCGCCCAAATGGATAATAATGGAGAACCATGGAAACTTTCGTGGGGTGAACGCTTACTGGTGCGACCCGATTCCGAGGACGTCTCCAAAGACTTAGTGGACATCAAGGGTAGTGCAAACGTCAGCAGCCCAAATCATGGAAGGTTTATCGCCGAGCACCTTTATCTCTGGTTGACGCCAATGACCCCCGAACTCGCCCTCCAACTTGCACCGCAGTATCCGGACGGAAAGGTGCCTCAAGCGTTACCGGATCGAATGATGGCGGATGGAAAGGTAGATGTCGATTCGCCTCAGTTGCGAGCGACGGTGGAAAAAATGCAGGTCTGGTTCGGATACCAATGGCCTCATGCTGCTACCAGTCCGCTGCCTCCTCAATTACAAACAGTTGCAGCCTCGACGACTAACACCAGGTTTACGCTCCCTGGAGACGTCAAACGGCAAAGTGGCCATGCCACAGTCGTAAACGAGAATCCAAGTCCTCAAGGACTCGTTCTGCTGCCGTCGACGGGCGCGCCGGCAGCTCCATTGAAACAACCAAGTTCACCAAGCAATCGAAATGGGCAAAATGGTTTGTTGACAGCGAAGCCAACTTCGCCGCTCAGGGTAACTGCGAGAACCATGCGAGCCAAGGTCCTGAGGAGCGGAGACCAGACACGAGTCGAGGATCTAGTTCTCGATGGAAATTTTGCTCTTACGAAAGATCAAGTGTCCGACGAATCTCCTTGGCCGTTCACAGCTACGGGTGAGCGGCTTCGATTGAGTCAAGGACAAAATGACACCAGCGATATCACAATCTCTGGTCAGCCTGCCAAGGTTGCAGTCGGTAGCGGATCGGTACAAGCACCTGAACTAAACCTAAAACAAAGCGAAAATCAATTTTGGATCGACCACCCTGGCGAATTGATAATTCCAGTCGAAGCGATCCAGAAAAACGTTGCGAGTTCCACCAGCAATGCGAGTGGGAGCAACATTCGATGGCACGAACCACCTCGTTTGCAGTGGGGTGAACGCATGACGTTTGATGGCCGCACTGCACGATTTGGCGGTGGCGTGACACTGAACTGCCGAATGGAGACCGATCCTCAAACTCTTTGGCACATTGAGACGCGTTCCACACGCATGTCAGTCGAAATGGAGCAGCCGGTTTCTTTACGAAACAGCCAAAATCCCAATCAGCCAAGCCAATCGCAGATTTCAATAATTCGGTTGGAGGACAATGTCGACCTTCGAGCCGTTCAAACCGACTTGAAAATGAGACGGCGATCGATTGAGCAAATGAAAGTACCGCAACTCGATATTATGCTCCCAACTCAAACGTGGCTCGGCCATGGTCCCGGTGAGATTTGGAGTCGACGCCTAGGGAATGACAATTCGATCAATGGTGCGTTTCAAAACTCCAGCCCAGCCACTCCTTCCATCTCAGACCGATTCGCAGAAAACGGGTATCAATGTATCCATTTGAGCTTCTTAGGAAGAATGGAAGGGAATATGCCACAACGAAGAACAACGTTTTACGACCGGATCGAAGCATTGATGGGACCGATTGCTTCTTGGGACGATGCTCTCAACGTTCATGCTGTTGATCGACTCGGACGCAATCAGAGCGTGCTGTATTCGGACCAACTCAATATCTTCGACGCATCCGGATTGAGTTGGAATCAATCGCCGAACAACAATCGCGGAGCAGCCAATAAAGTAGGATGGGAATTCGAGGCATTAAGCCGAGTCCAAATGCAATCGAACACCGAATCCGGCGAACTCTCCATTCAATCAGAACGCTTATCCTACGCGGCCATCAGCGACTCCGTAAAGGTTGACGGCTCTCCACGTCAGCCTGCACACTTGAGCAAAGTACAAGACAGCACACCCCAGTTGGACCTGTATGTTAAATCAGCAGCCCTTCGTTTAAAGACGGGGGAGATCGATATGGAAATTAGCAAATTCGAAGGTTCGCTGCCACCTAGCTTGCAACCCGGAAACGGGCACTCCGGAAACGCTCCAAGTAGCCCACCCAAAACTCAGCCTGCGGGTCAGGGAGCCAATAAGATTCTCCCCTCCCCACGCGGCAATCCATTTAAGCCATCGGGTCCAAATTAATTGCGGATGATCGTGTTAATCCTCACACGTCGCGGGCGACAATGACCAAACACATATCATCCTCTTGTTCGCAGCCGACGATATGTTTGGTGACGCAGTCGATGATCTCGTTACCTGCACGTCGTATGTCCCCGGCACATTCCGCCACCCGCCGACGAACCTGGTCGATAGAAAACTGGACTCCCTGAGCATTTGGGGCTTCAAAGATTCCATCCGTGTACATCGTCATGGATTCACCTGGTTGAATGTCCAGCTCAAAAGCATCGAAAGGGATATCGGACATAATGCCCAGTGGAGGACCGCCCACATCGGCACCAGGTTCTTGGATCGACCTGTTTTGCATGAGCATGATTGGGGGCATATGGCCAGCGATGACAATGTTTGCCTTGTGAGCGACGTAGTCCAAAACGATAACGGCCATCGTGATAAACTTTTCGACCCCCAGGGCAGTGATTCGGTCGTTGAGGGTTGCCAAAGCCAATCGCGGATCCGCAATCGTTGCAAAGGCAAACCGCCACTCGGCGGACAGTTTGGCCATGAACATGGCGGCTGCGACTCCGTGCCCGACCACGTCGGCGATAACGATCGCGATGCGATTGTTGCCTAGCTCTATGTAGTCAAAATAGTCGCCGCCGATCTGTTCGGCTGGGTTATAATATTGAAAGAAAGAGTAGCCAGGGATCTTGGGGGCGGCCTTTGGGAGGAACGCCAATTGCACTTGACTTGCTAACTCCAGATCCTGCTCAACCAATCGTCGCTTAACATCTTTTTCGTGCAATTCGGCGTTTTCGATTGCAATGCCTGCTTGGTTTGCAACGCCCACCAATACTTCAAGGTCTTTGCTTTCGAATCCTCCCTTCTGTTGAACGGTATCGATCTGAATTGCACCGATTGCATCCCCATTGCTATTGAGTAGAGGGGCAACGATCATGGACCGAATGCGAAAATCTGCAATGCTCTGACTTAGGTCAAAGCGAGCATCACTGCCAGCGTCGAGTGAAATAATGGCTTCTTTGGTCTGCATGACTTCGCGCAAGACTGTTTTGGAGACTCGTACCATTTCTTCTTGGTCAGGTCGGCGCGTCTTGACCCATTTAGGCTTAAGCTGCCCCTCGGCGTCATTGAGGATAATGAAACCGCGGTCCGCTTGAATGAAGATCGTGAATAGCGTGTCTAAAACCTTTGGAAGTACATCGTCTAGAGTTACGGCCCTTGCGAGATTCTTCATGATCTCAAGGATCGCAGCCAGCTTAGCTTCCGGAGACGCGCTCAACTGGACACCGTATTGGCTGCCACGCACATCCAGTTTCGCTGTCACACTTCGAGAGGAGTTCCCGTTATCGCCATCGTCGACAATCATTATTCCGAACGCCGAACCGTCGGACGCAGTATGGGCCGTCAAGGCCGAAGATTCCGCTTCTTCGTGATAGT
>JAYVPE010000200.1:0-7340 GCA_043757575.1 Pirellula sp. | reverse complement strand
CCCGATAGTGATGTCGTTACTGATCTCGCGTATGCCACTGTACTGAGAATGGCTTGTGAAAAATTCGACGTTAAGTATATTTTTGAGGGGCATTCGTTTCGTACTGAAGGGATGTGCCCGACAGGCTGGCTGTACATGGATGGTCGCTATATTTCGTCGGTCCATAAGCGATTCGGGACCCGACCAATGAAGACGTATCCAAACTTGTGGTTGCGGGACTTTGTACGATGGACTACGCAATTGGATATGAAGTTTATCCGGCCCCTCTATTGGCTCGACTACGACAAAGACAAGACGAAGCAGTTTCTCACTGATGAATATGGATGGCAATGGTATGGCGGCCATCACCTTGAAAATCGAATTACTTCGTTCGTTCATCAATACTTCTGGCCACACCGATGGGGAATAGACGGTAGATTACTTGGCCATTGTGCGCTCATTCGAGCAGGACAACTCGATAAAGAGCAGGCGCGACTTGATCTTGAGAAGGCACCGTTCTGTGCACCAGATCATGTTGAATACGTGCGAAAAAGACTTGGTTGGACAGAAGCCGAATTCGAAGCGATGATGAATGCTCCACGAAAATGTGCCGATGATTATCCAAACTATAAGGTGGCGTTCCGGCGTTTACAGCCTTTATTCAAGAGGCTCGCCGATGAAAGTCGCGTGCCTCGAAGTTTTTATCTGCGTTACTGTTTTAAACAGTTAACGACGCCATTTATGGGACACCAGGTTCGATGGTAATCGTAGATGGACAATACAATTAAGCGTCCCCTCCATTCCAAATTTGATTGGCTCATCCGGTGTTTCGGGAAGGTCTACAAAAATCGCCTTGCAGTCACTTAGCGAGCGTTCGAAATCCCTGTGTTTTCTATGCGTTTCGACGTTGAAAGTTCAATCGAAACCTTTACCATAGAAGACCTCCCCGCTTTGCCGGATGAGCCTTCTGGAAAACGTCTTGGAATCGAAGCACAGGTCTTGAACCGGCCGTCGGCAAGTCGATCGAAGTCTAGTTTCTCGACAAAAACCTCGCTCAATTGGCTCTTCATGAGTCGCAACCCAAGGCTTGCGTTCCAATTCATTGAACTTGACCCAGGGTCGATGTTTCCCTATGGTCCGACTGGCCTGTTGAATCGCGTACCAGCGTTGAATTGAGCAGTGCACTTTTCGTCGATTCAATGTGACTGGAATAAGTGATAGAGAGCCCGTGAAAAGGTAGCTATTGATGTGCATGAGTACGACCCGCCAAATTGCTTGTGCCATGCTTTTTGTCCTCATTGCGATTCCAAACGCTGCAGCCCAAACAACGCCAGCGCAATCGACGCCGGCGCAATCGACGCCGGCGCAATCAACGCCAGTACAAACAGCCCAGTCCCAGTCGTTGTACATGGTTATTCGCCGTGACGTAGACATTCTCCCATCGCGTATGGTTTACGTTAAAGACTCGCTGAAGCGGCTATTCCAAAATTACGTGCGTGTCGATCCAGTGAATGCTAGCAAGCTAGAACTGCAGTTAAATTCTGGGCGAGCGACTTTGGAGTTCCGCACCGCAGAGAACCGGTTGCGAATCGAGGGACCTGAGGCACTGGCCAACGACATCGCGAATCTTGTTACCACATTTGCCATGCTACGGCCCGAAGATGCCATACGCATTCTGCCGCTGCATGACAATGGACAAGCTTCTCTATCCAAGTTCTCCCACTCGGTCGCATCTACTGGAAAAAACCCGATACGACTCGCTTCGTCGCAACAAGAGTTTACGACGACGCCTATACCCGCGACTCCTGGCCAGGTAGATAACACTGCAAAACAAGACAGTGAAAAGGTCAAAGCGCCGACCAGTTTGCCGCTGCCGCAGTTTGAAGGCGTCCAGATTGAAATGTTGCCAGAAATCGATGCGATTATTCTGCGTGGACGGGATCAGCAGCTAACGGACTTGACGGAGATTATCAAGCGGTTGGACGAAGCAAGTCGCTTGACGCGAGCGGAGATAGAGGTTGTAGCATTACAACATGCGGGTTCAGAGGTAATCGCAAAACTGATCACAGCAATGCAAGAAAAACTGGTTGGATCTATACAAGGCCGAGTGTCGGTAACTCCACTTGGAAAGCCGAATTCGCTGCTTCTGATCGGTTGGGGAGAAGCCGTCGCTGCGGTCAAAGATTTGATCGCAAAACTAGATCAGCCGACTTCTCCGGACTCGCAATTCGAAGTGATTCAATTGCAATATGCTACGGCAACCGAACTGCAAACCCAACTTCGGACTTTCTTTCTAAACCGCGGGGGCCTCGCGCCTATCATTCAGTCCATGGTAGACAATCGAACCAATGCGATCATCGTGCACGCGCCACCTCGCGATCTGCTTGAAATACGCCGATTGATTGCACAACTTGACGTTCCGAGGGGCACGCTAATGCAACAAGCACGTGTCTTTCAATTGCGACATAGTTTGGCTGCCGACATTGCTAAATCACTTCAGCAGGCTCTTACCACCTCTGCCAATGGCCCAGGAGCGAGTGTTCAGCTTCTCGACAAGGATGGGCGTACCATTGCAACCAGCGGAACATTGGGGGCAAATCAAATCACAGTGAACGAACGAAATAATTCCTTACTAGTATCTTGCCCACCTGCAACGTTGCCGCTGATTGAGCAGCTAATAGAACAACTCGACACTCCGGGCATGGTTGCCAAGATTAAGATCTTCCCTGTTAAGAACGGCGATGCTGCTGCTTTGGTAGAAACACTCCGAGCCCTGCTCCCAGCACAAAGTGCAGGGGCGTCAACGTCACCACAACTCTCGAGTGCACCGGACGAAACGGCACTGATGCCCTTGCGGTTTACCGTCGACTCACGCGGTAACAACGTCATTGTTGTTGGTTCGGAAGGGGATCTGAAAATTGTCGAAGCGCTGATTTTGCGTCTCGATGAAGGGGACAAAATGCAACGAAAAAGTACTGTTTACCAACTTAAGAACTCACCTGCAGTGGACGTTGCACTTGCGATCAACGAGTTTCTTCGCAGCAAGCGACAAGTCGAAATTGCGGCACCCGGTGCGAATAACCCTTTCGAACAGATTGATCGAGAAGTCGTCGTCGTGCCCGAGCCCGTTCAGAATAAATTGATCCTCAGCGCGACGCCGCGATATTATGAAGAGATAAGTCGGTTGATCGAACAACTCGACCAGCAACCTCCGCAGGTCATGATCCAAGTCGTGATCGCCGAAATCGCGCTCAGCAATACACGCGAATTCGGCGTTGAATTGGGACTGCAAGATTCGGTTCTTTTCGACCGTAGTCTCCTAGGTGCACTCTCAAGTAATGTTCCAGGTTACAATTTCAATTCGACGCTGCCGCTCGGCAATAGCAGTTCGGACAAGGCGCTCGCTAATTCCAATGCAGTCAGTGGGCAGGGTCTCTCGAACTTTTCAGTGGGGCGAGGCAATACAGAACTAGGATTTGGAGGATTAGTTCTCTCGGCAAGCAGCGAAAACGTTAGCTTCCTTCTGCGTGCTCTCCAAGATTCGCGACGATTGGAAGTTTTGAGTCGACCCCAGGTACTGACACTCGACAATCAGCAGGCCTTTATTCAAGTAGGGCAACGCGTACCTCGAATCACCACTTCTAGCGTGACTCAATTCGGCACAGTGAACGGACTCATTGATGTCAACGTCGGTCTGATTATTGGAGTGACGCCGCGGATCAGTCCAGAGGGTAATGTAGTCATGGAGATCGATGCAGAAAAGTCGAAGGTCGGTCCCGAGATCGAAGGAATTCCTGTTTCGACCTCCAACAACGGTACCGTAATCCGTTCACCACGCATCGATACGATCACAGCCCAAGCGACCGTGAGCGCCGCGGATGGGGAGACGATTATTCTTGGCGGCTTGATTTCGCGAAGTACAAAAATAGAACATCGCCAGGTTCCCTGGTTAGGGGATTTGCCAATAATTAAACATTTGTTCAGCTATGATTTTAAACAAATGCAACGTTCAGAATTGCTCATCATCTTGACCCCTCACGTGGTGCGTTCCCAAGGTGACATGGAACGACTAAAACAAGCTGAGTTTGCGAGGATGAGTTGGTGCGAAGCGGAAATCTTTGAGATTCATGGAGATGTCTATTCAAGAACCGACATGGCCATCGATATGATGAAGCAAGACGCGTGGGATGTAGTTTATCCCGATATCGATCCAAGAGGATCCCAGTTGCGTCCATCGACTGGCACACCGTCAGTTGGTCCAGCCTTGATGAACGACCCCGCTAGCGGTCCGCTCCGTTCTCCTGAGCTGATTCCGGCTCCCGTTCAGCCAGCAGTCTTTCAATCGACTGAAAATAACTCTGGCAACCGAGCTTCGAATGCTAAAGCTAATGTAGTAGGTGCGCGCTGATGTTCATTTCGACGTTAAAGTCTCAGTCACTAGCTAACGCGGCATGCTATGTTTGCGTTTCCATGCTTTTTTGTTCGCTAGGCTGCCAGTTTGCGCCGACGCCGTCCGCAACCGTATGGCCTTGGAAGAAAGTCGCGGCCAAAGCCATTCCCGATCGCATTCTGCCCGTTTGGACCGATTCGGTTCTACATCAGCCGAGCCAACCTGGAGTTCGTGGCTTTGGTGGTAGGGTCTATTTTTATGGCAAGGAGAATACGGAACCCGTCGAAGTGGATGGCAACTTCGCCGTTTATGTTTTCGATGCCGATGATAATACTCCTTCGGATCAAAAACCGCTGCGCAAGTATGTGTTCACCGCAGATCAGTTCAAGACGCATATGAGCAAGACATCAATGGGGCCATCGTATAGCGTTTGGATTCCCTGGGGCGAAGTAGGTGGGCCACCTCGCCGACTAAGTCTGATTTCGCGATTCGAAGGCCGCGAGGGTGGTACCACTATTTCCGATCCCACGATCAAAATGCTGCCAGGCGTCCCAGTCAACCACGAAATTGCTAAGAGCCATTCGGAATCGGCTAAATCTTTAACCTCGCCCGTAAGTCTTGCTAGTCATACAGACACCACAACTCCGGCTAACAAAAAGCATAAGGCGTCAGAGGAAAGCAACATTGAAGCCATCGACTTGCCGCCAGCCTTCCAACGCCACTTGCGAGCGCCAAGCTCAGCAACGGATTCCTCACGAGCATCCGAAAGTCATCTTCCGATAACGCAACCTGCCAACGATTCCTCTGTCTTGCTCAAGCCTCAGGAAGACGGAAACCCATCGTTCCGTCCTGGGGACGCCAGCGAATCAAGGGTCCCTCCGATTCCAACGCAGGTTGACGACTATCGGACTCGCGGTATTCAACGCAATTCAACCTCACTTTCAGCGAAACCGACCAAAACCGACATCCGGAAAGGCCACTGGATCCAGCCCATCGCAAGGAACAACAAGCGTGAGTGACCCATTGAGCATTAGCGAACGACCAATTCATTCTTAACGCGATCGATTCCTGGCTCGAAACTGAGAAGTTGCACGAGTAGTTCAGAGGTTCGAACGGAGTTGACGGTGCCTCGAAGAATCGCGGTGGTGCCTGACATCGTTATTATCGCGCTACCGGCCGAAAACTGCGCAACGCGATCACTTGTGTCAATGCTGGCTGGCCGCTCTCTGTTTAAGGCGCCCTGCGATGAAGCTTTTTCAAAATCGATTTCAAGACGTGGGTAGTACATCCCTTTCGCGGGTTGTGGTGGAAGTGGTCGGTTGATCTTGGTCTTCGTTGTTTCAATGCGAAAATTCTCAACCGACGATGGAACCCGACCAACTCCTAACGCTTGCCCAGACCCCACAAAACCATCGAGATCGGTTCGATTCGAACCTACGAAGTCTTGTCGAGAACGATTGCCTCGCACAAATCGCGTGTTGTCTACCTGCATTCTATTTCCCAGCGTACCGATTGCGTTGCTTGCTTGCCCTATCCCAGGACTTGGGGTTGCGGAATTACCCGCAGCCCTCTGTTGAGTTAGGGATTGTGCGGGAGTACCTATCGAACGATTTCCCACAAGTTGCCCCTCAGCGATCTTATGCTGAACTAGCATTGCCATGATCGCGAGCAATACGGAAACCTGTAGCTTGCAACTGCGAATGATCATCGAATATCTCCCAATGTGTCTTCTTGCTTGGATGTACATACTTCGCCAATCGATTGCCCCAATTTGATCCAGTGTAACTCTTCATTGACTCGCACCAGCACTCGGTTTTTAAGGACTTCGATAACCACGATATCATGTAACGCAACCGGTATTTGATTGCCCGCAGCTATGGTTTTGGTAGTGCCCCGTCCGTCGATACGAAACCAAGCTTGAGCGATCCCATTGCGATTGGATGTGATTGCTTTGAGTTCAACGTCGAACAAAGCCTTAGCAAATCCTCGGGCGAAAAGATTGCGACGAACCAAATGGTCGTAGGTGCTAGGAGCGACAGCCGCTTCGTCTACCACTTCCCAAACACCTAGCTGTCCTTTGTTCGCAGAGGCCTCCAGGCAGAGCACCTCTATTGTCAAATCAGCATCCAAACGCCCTTCGTTACCTATCGGGTTGAGCGTGATGGCGCGAATCTTGTGAAGATGCCCGGCTTTGCGAAAGTCGTTTAGGAAACTTGATAGTTTTCCGAGCGTGGCTTGGCCCCGCAACGAATAGTTGATTCGGTGACCTACCAGTTGTCGTTTTCCCTTCTTCGTTCGCGAGCGAATTTCGAGTGGAACCGGCTGAGCGGCATCCACGGAGGCCGATGTCAATTGGTTTGTTTCCACCAAATTGAGGAGCCACTGCTGATACAGAGAGCGCGCTAACTGAGGATCATCGGGCAAAGCTCTAGCCGCGAACGACTCCAGCCGCTTGCCTTGCTTTTGTGCAACGAGTTGTTCGGATTTAGATGCGTTTAGCATTTCATTAAGATCATCAATCTTAGCCGTACGCTGCTGATTTGGTCGTTCGATCCAGGTGCGATAGAGCGAGTCAAGGCCATAGAGGCCAAACACCGCTAGCCCAGCAATCAACAACCACTTTATGCGCGGAGTCATGTCGGTTGCTCCGAAGATACAGTAGTTGGTTTTTCAGTCCCGTTTGGCTTGCCGATTTCCTTGCTGTCCTCGCCGCTCTCCTTCAGGTCTTCGTTGGTAGGGGGCGGGGCACTCGCCTGCGTTGCTGGCGGTTCCGTCGGCTTCGACACGGCCTTTGGCCCGTATGTATTTTGTTTTTGAACTTCGATTGGAAAAGAGACGCGGGTCTCGAACTGCCATGGGTACTCCACCGAACTTTGATTTTGGCTGATTTGCTTGCTGGTAGCTGCATACTTGGCGCTGCGGATTCGTGACTCTAGTTGCGAGATGAATTCTTGATCTGCAACTTGCAACG
>JAYVPE010000199.1:0-27391 GCA_043757575.1 Pirellula sp. | reverse complement strand
GGCAACTGGACGCTTGCACACAAACGTTTCTAGATGCTCCGGTGGACAGTGCACGAATCGTCGTTGCTCACCATCATTTTGCCCCCGCGCCCGACTATCTCAAAGACAGCATCATGCCTAAAGCCAAACGTGCTATCGAACGCTTCGCTGACTTAAATGTCGACATGATTCTTGGCGGGCATCTACACCGCGCATACATCGGTAACTCACTTGATTTCTATCCGGGTTTGCATCGTAATCGAGGCATCATTATCGCACAGTGCGGAACAACGACTTCACGACGTGGGCGTGGACGGGAGCGGGAAAAAAATTCACTGAATCAAATTGAAATTGAGAAAAGCTTTATCGCGATTACGCATTACGTCTACTTTCATGAGAGCGGCGTTTTTGAAGCGGTCAGTCGGCACTCTTTTCGTCGAGGATCCGTGCCAGCACCCTGAATATCTAATCGCTATTCATGGTACCAACTGACCGCAAGCGATCCGACTATCCTTCCGTCCGATCCTTCACTGCCAAAACGCTTGACTTGCAATGGCTTAAAACTCGATCGGCGGTATTCCCCAGAAAAAGCCCTTTAACACCGCGGCGCCCAACGTTGCCAATGACCACCAGATCCGCATGGAACGTTTCTGCCGTTTGACACATGTCGCGCCAAGGAGTTCCCCAGGACAGATGGATCCGCAACCGAGTTGTGTCGATTCCCAGCGACTGAACGAAAGCTTCGAGCCGCGAAAGTGCTTTCTCCTTGATCAAATTCCGAATCGACTCGCCGTGCGCCATTCCCGCGACACTCTTCTCAGGCGTGTCCTTCGAATCAATGACGTGCAGAAGATGCAATGTTGCACCTTGCTTTTCCGCAATCGCCGCTCCTTCTAAAACAGCCTTTCTCGAAGCGTCTGAAAAATCAGTACCTGCCAGCACGTTTGCAGCTTTACTGATCCACTGGTCACTCACTGCCAGAACGGAAGTTGGCGAATGATAGACCAACCCGCGGGTCGTGCTACCCAATAGGAACTGTTCCCACCCGGAGTGCCCGCTTCGTCCCGCGACGACCAAATCAGCTCCCCATTGTTCCGCCAGCAGTGACAACTCAATTTGCGGATCGCCCACTAAAACACTCGTTTGAACAGCCAATTCTTGAGGAACATTTCCCTCTAAGAACTTCTTCATGCTCATCGTCGCCTCTCGACGAAAATCCTCTTGTACCGTCGCGTAGTCATTGTACGGCAAACCAAACTCAGAAGCCGACGGGATAAATGCAAGATCGGGCAAACAATGCACAACCGACATCTCACTCTGGAAACCAATTGCAAGCTCGATAGCTCTCGCAAAAGCGATCTTCGAATGTGACGAGAAATCGGTTGCAACCAAAATCTTCCGAAAACCAAATAACTTCAAAGCCATGTTCACTCTCCATTCGTGCTCAGTATCAAAACAATGTATAGATAAAAGGCGCGGCCCCAGTAGAACTGAGAACGACGAGCAGACCAATCAACGCAAATGAAAGTAGAATTGGAATAAGCCACCATTTTTTATTCTCGACGATGAACTGCATAAACTCCTGCACCAACGTAAGTGGATGGTCGTCGCCCGCCTTCTCAAATTCGTTTTTTTCGTTCGAGTCTGTCATAGTTTCGTAAAGGAGGTTGAAAGTGTGGATAGGGTTTTTTAGAAGCGTCTATAATAGCTGGATACTTGCTTCGGTTCGTTTTTTGGTTGCCAGTAAGTGGTTGCTTTCTTGTCAACCGTCAGTCGCAATGCATCGCGACCCATTAGTCTAAAGATCAAGCCTATCGGCAGGAATATGCCCAGAAATATTATTATCATAGCAAGTTCTCCGACGACCATTCCAATGGGAGCCACAACCAGGATCAGTCCAACGAAGATGGGTTTTACAGCAACGGGCCACGCAAATGATAATACCGCAATGAGCGAGCCGACTAACAGCATGACAGCCAATCCGCTCGCACCGACATTCCATAGCCAGCCCACCAGTGGCAATACGAAGACACATAAGACGCCAAATTGCCGAAGTTGCCAAGTCGACGGAGCCCAATTAATTTCCACTAATTTCAATTGTTTGCCTTTTCTGTAAGTTGCATACCATTGTAGAACAGCTTCGCTCCATTATGAATCAATCGAGTTCAAATTGCTTTAAGTATTCGTTTCGTTTCTTTGGATCTTCTGGCATCGGCTGTTCGGATTTTAGCAGTAAGTACTTACCAACGGCTAGTGCGTCCATGTCCGTCATCATAAAACAACGGTAAGCATCCATCGGCGTACAAACAATCGGTTCACTGCGAACGTTAAAGCTGGTGTTGATCATAACTGGGCATCCTGTCAATTCGTAGAATCTCATCAGCAATCGATGCAACAACGAGTTGCGATTTGGATCTACCGTTTGAATACGAGCTGAATAGTCTACGTGCGTGACCGCTGGAATTTCCGAACGGAGCAAATTTAGTTTCTTAATTCCTAAGACACTTGGTGCCCCTTCGACAGAAATTGTACGGCGCTCCGTTCGCACGGGTGCAACGAGCAACATATATGGACTTTCCTCGCTAGGCTTCATTTCAAAATACTTGGAAGCATGCTCGAGCAAAATGATGGGTGCAAAAGGCCGAAAGGACTCTCGGAACTTGATTTTGAGGTTCATGATAGATTGCATCTTTGGGCTGCGCGCATCGCCAAGGATACTGCGTGCACCTAAAGCCCTGGGGCCGAATTCCATCCTTCCTTGATGCCAGCCTACGACATGCTCGGACGCAATCAATTTGGCTACCTCGTCGCAAATCTGTTGGTCCGTTGAACAAATGCGATATACCGCTTTCTGATCGTCAAGTGTTTTACGAATGGATTCATCGGAGAAATCGGGACCGAGAAGCGATCCTTTTTGACTGTCGCCTGGACTGGCCTCTCGCGGATGATCGAGCAATTGATTCCAAATAAATAATGCTGTCCCCAATGCTCCGCCAGCGTCGCCCGCCGCAGGCTGTATCCAAATTTTCTCGAACGGACTTTCGCGAAGAATGCGGCCATTGCCCACACAGTTAAGAGCTACTCCACCGGCTAAGACTAAATTCTTGGACCCGGTAATCGCGTGCGCGTGCCCTGCCATCCGCAACATCACCTCCTCCGTGACAGCTTGAATGGAAGCCGCCAAGTCCATTTCTCGCTGTGACACTATTGATTCTGGTTGCCGCGGTGGACCGCCAAACAAGCGATGGAATTTCGAGCTTGTCATGGTCAGTCCTTGACAGTAATTGAAATAGCTCATGTCCATCCGCAGCGAACCATCCGGTTTTAGATCGACGAGATGCTCCAAGATCTGCTGCTTGAAATTGGGTTCGCCGTAAGGTGCAAGCCCCATCAATTTATATTCACCACTGTTGACACGAAAGCCCGTGTAGTAAGTAAAGGCGGAGTAAAGCAAGCCGAGGGAATGAGGAAATCGGATCTCTTGCAGCAGTTTGAGTTTATTTCTTTGTCCGTGCCCAATGCAACTCGTCGACCATTCTCCTACCCCGTCCAAGGTAAGTATCGCCGCCTCGTCAAACGGCGATGGATAGTAAGCGCTGGCAGCGTGGGATTGATGATGATCCAAAAAAACGATTTTCTTGTTGAAGCCCTGTATCCCTTGTCGAATTTCTCGAGGTACATGCAACTTCTGTTTCAACCAAAGCGGCAGAGCCTGCCGAAACGATCGGTAACCCGCTGGGGCGAATGCTAAATAGGTTTCAATCAGTCGCTCGAATTTCGTAACAGGTTTGTCATAAAATCCGACGAAGTCTAGCTGATCAGCGGTTATTCCAGCCATGCGAAGGCAGAACTCGATCGCCTGCTTGGGAAATTCGTGATCGTGCTTCTTGCGAGTAAATCGCTCTTCCTGTGCAGCGGCTACAATTTCCCCGTCAACCACAAGTGCTGCTGCCGAATCGTGGTAAAAAGCTGAAATTCCCAATATGATCGTCATGGCTGTTTTGGCGAAAGCGCGATGCGAGTTGCCAAAATGCTTGTGCGTCCTTTCTCGCTTTGTTCCCATAAAACGAAAGCCACTTTTCCGGATATTGGCTCAGCAACGACGATGGCATCGCGAGCAACCTTTGCAATCGTTTGAGGCTCTCCCCCCGTGATAGCTTTGAACATCAACTCACCATCGCGGCGTACGGACCAAACGGCAATCGGACCATTTGAACTGGATGTGACCCAAGGTTGTTCGCCATAACCTAATAATTGCTCCTCGGTTCCATCTGCGTTCGCAGCGAGAATCTCTCGTCCACGTCGCCAGACTGTTGAGACCAAGCCTTTTGAATCGATCGCGAGCATCCCGCCATCCATCGGACATGCATTTAATTTCCAATGCTCTTTTCCTAGCTGGATGGCTTTTGTTTCGGTAGAGCCGCTTTCTGCGCTGACCGTCGCCAAGTACATATCGCGATTGCCGCGGAGTGAATTCCGAAATAGTACTTGAACCTGTCCGTTATGAACGGCTATGGAGGGATGGCAACACTCGCACACGCTTTTTTCAGGCGAGCGATATACCAGTTGATTCGGCGACCAGTTTGCTCCTCCGTCCGATGACATCGATGCAAACATCTCAGTCCGTTTGTTGCGAAGATCCAACCAAGTACACCATGTGTTTCCCGACGATGAAGCCGTCATGGCGTGCAGACCTTCGCGGGCAGAAGCGATTTCGTCATTGACTTGAACTGGCCCTCGCCACGTTTGCCCACGATCTAAAGACCGCCACGCAATTAAGTCGCCGTCTTTTCCTTTCCCTTGCTTTCCACCGATGGCAGAGACAATCAATGTATTTTCAAACGCAGCAATTCTAGGCCCTCGCCGCATCCCGAGTGCGAGATTCGGAATTTGAAACGCGACTTTAGGCTCACTGAACGTATTTCCGTTATCCGTTGAATGGCAGTAAACGACATCCTCTCCCACTCCGAACACAACATGAATTGTCCCGTCTGAAGAAAGTGTCGCTTGTGGCTGTTTCGGTGGGGCAACCTCACTCGATGCGATCACGATCGGTACCTCCGCCAGGACGTAGCCGGAAACGAGTGCGTTAAACAAAAAGAGCAAGCTGGGAAGTAAACGAACCATAGTAAAGTTGTGGCCTAGGAGATTTGTTGACGTAGTCTGATTAGTTAATGGTAGCAGGAGAAATCAGTTGGCGTCCACAATCTAGGCTATCGCGATTGCCTGTGTTTTGTCGATGGCAACCACGGTACAACTCAAAAAAATTACAAACGCATGGTTTCGACCCACTGACTTACTTCGGCCAAGTCCGTTGCGCCAATCATGGTAAACTGGCGATCCATTTGTTTCCAACTGACTGCAAGCTCGCCGGACGATTCGATGATCCTACATCGCGTTCCGGAACACTGTGTTTCAATCGACGGCAAGTCACCAAACCAGACAGGTTGCTCATCCTTGTGTTCGAAGACGATCAACGACTTGCCATCTTTCCTTTGGCATATCGTGGCCGAGCATTTGCAGCAGGGCATTTTGAGAACGTGCGTTGAAACGCGTTCAAACCCAACGGGGATCTTGCTGAATAGCGACGGTGGGTATCCGATGGTTTGAGTTGCCTCTTGAGCATCGAGTTCCTTGCCATCGTATTTATCAATGAGGTTGGCAATTGCCTGCTGCGGATCTATCTGAGCAAGCTTAATCACCTGGCGAAAATCCACGGCGAGCGAATCATGATCCAAAGTTGCATGATCATGCGACAGTTGATTCTCACCATGCTTCCCAGTCGATGGGCTCCAGTCAAAGCAGGTTATCAAAAATACCAAGGATGCAGCGACCGAAAGCCCTGACAAAATCCATTTCAACGACAATCTATCAGCAGTCCGTCTCCTGGCTGGCAGCGCCGGCGAAATGCGGTTCCAAATGGTTTCTGTATCAACGGTCACTTCGACCTCTCGCATCCACTCGCCGATGCGTTGAAAGGAATGCAACTTGTTTCTACAGGCCCCGCACGATTCGATGTGCAACAACATCTGTTCATTTAAAGCAGCGTCCGATTCGCTGTCCATATACTCGGACAGACCGGCAGAAAACGTTTCGCAATTCATTTCCACTAACCCTCCCATCCTAAATGAATGAGCGCTGACCTAAGTTCGAATCTAGCTTTATTGAGTCGTGAGCCGACTGTTCCTTCGGGTACACCGAGCACCTCTGCAATCTGCTGATAGCAGAATCCCTCGACTTCTTTCATTTGCAAAAGTGCACGTTGATCTCCGGACAGTTGGTTCATCGCGATCTCAAGCACCTCGGCATTCTCTCGCGATGAATGCTCTGCAGCAATCTCGATCTGTAAGCCAGCGATTTCAGCATAGCGACGAACCCGCTCCTGTTCGCGATTTGACTTGCGAAGATGCTGGAGTGACTGATTAACGGCCATGCGATGTACCCACGTCTCAAACGACGATTCAAATCGAAACTGATTAATTCTGGCGAACAACGTGACAAAAAAGTCTTGCACAACATCGTCGGCATGGTCTTGGCCAACAATGCGTCGCACAATACGGACAACTTGCGAAGCGACTCGCTGGTATATCTTGCTTTGGGATTCCTGCTCGCCCTGACTAGCTCCGCGAATCCATACAGCCAATTCGGTCGGGATCCGCTCGTCACATTGAGAACGACTATCTTTTGATGTCACAATAGGTCCTGTTCTTCACACTAATGGAAGAAAATGGGAAGTAGTCCCCTGGAGTTTCGAAACACCAGGTGGAATTCTTCGACAAAAAAAGAAAATGGTTCGTCAAAATCCGCAAGATCGTCATCCTTGGTTCTGGAGTGACGTCCTTAAAGATAATTTTCAGCCAAGGTTCTATTCTTTTTTTGAGCTATTCAGCCGATCGGCAATCACAATACTAGGAGATTTTCGCCTCCGATCTTACATGTGTTCCGAAGTCTCGATCATTCCATGTGCAAAATGCTCCCAACCTCTTCGTTGCATTCTCTTCGATTCAGCATGCTTATGCTTTTGAGTTGTTCATTCGCGATCGCACAACAGGACGGGAAAGATTCTCCTACCGTACAGGAGCCTGCTGCCCCAAGCAAGGCCCCCGTGGCAAAGGCAGGCACAAAATCCGCTTCTGGCGTCAAGTCCAGTGTCGGCAAATCCAAATCATCAAACGAGGAGAATGACAAGAAGGCATCTGAGGAAAAAGTGATAACGGCTGGGATCGAGTTATTTGCACCCCAAAAAATGGAGATGAAATTCGGAATGCGTTTCTCGTCCAATGATAACTACTGCACCAACATGCATGCCACGATCCCATTCCCGCTTAACTGGCCGGAACAGAGAGTGACCGTGACTAATAACCAGATTCCACAAGGGGTGCTTTGGGCGTTTCGTGATTTGCCAGCCGGTTCAAAACAGAATGCGTTAGCAAGGCAACTGGTAATGGATATCGCTGGACTCGGACCCAACGATCAATTGGATTTAGTAGTCACTGTCGAAATTGAGAAGGCATTTATCAATGCTCCAGTGGAAACAAGCGTCTTTGTAATTCCGAAAAAGACAGGTCCTGAACTAAGATTCTTTGTGGGCAAAGGGAGTCCGTACATCGACCATGAATTGGGAGAAGTAAAACGTGTAGCCAAACAAATTGCTGCCGACAATCCTGAAAATGCATGGACTCATGTCGAACGCATCTACGATTGGGTTCGAGATAATATCGAGTACCGCAATGGCCCTATTCGGCATATGCGAGATACACTCAAAGATAAAAAGGGGGACTGTGAAGAAATGACAGGCCTCTTTGTTGCACTTTGCAGAGCAAGCAATATTCCTGCCCGTTGCGTTTGGGTTCCGGAACACTGTTATCCAGAATTCTACCTCGAGGACCCACAGGGCGTTGGGCATTGGTTTCCATGTCAAGTTGCGGGAGACCGTCAATTCGGACAAATGCATGACTATCGTCCAATCCTCCAAAAAGGGGACCGATTCAAAGTCCCAGAGGAAACGGCTCCGTTAAGGTATGTGTCTCACTTTTTCACTTGTAAGCAGCGACCTTCCAGGCCAGGATTGGACCCAAGTGTAGAGCCCATCTTGGATTTGGGGCCTTTGCAAGCGCAGATTGCCGCACTTCGTCAACAAAACGCTCCTGCAAAATAATTCCTCTAAAGCCATCTCCTCGATTTCTCGCCACCGACACTTAATTCGATTGTAAGCTATAAAAAAGACATGCGAGTCGTGATTTTTTTGCAGTGAGCATGGTAGGTTAAGTGAGGTTTTTTATGTCGGAAGCGGACGCAGGCAAATTGGATCCAGATAAAACGCAAATTGAACCGGTGGCCTCATCGGAAACGGTCGATTTTTCTGCTTCGACGAATGCTAGGAAGTCCGATCACGATGCTCCTCCGATCGATGAATATTCAACGCAATACGCGGAAAGAGTATTGCCAATGGGTGGAATAGACCAGTCGGGTATCGCATCTGTGGCCACGAACTCAAACACTCACAATCTCCCCACCGATATACCGGGATTCGTTGTGGAGGCTGAGTTGGGCCGAGGTGCATTTGGTGTCGTGTATTGTGCTCGCGATGAATTACTGGACCGAAGAGTCGCTATCAAAATGCCGCTTATCAATAATCCGGCTCACCGGCAGCGATATATCGACGAAGCGAGAAAGGCCGTCAAACTGGATCATCCTTCGATTGTACCGATCTACCAGGTTGGAATGACGATCAACAACGAACCGTTCGTTGTCCAGAAATTGATCCAAGGTTCAACGTTACGCGAAATACTTAAGAAAGGCGATAGTCGGTTGCCACTTGTGCGGACAGTCGCCATCATGCGTCAGGTTTGCTTAGCCGTCGATGCAGCTCATAGGGCTGGAATTGTCCATCGAGATCTGAAACCTGAAAATTTTTTGGTTGAACCTGAAGGACGCGTCTACGTAGCAGATTTTGGTCTCGCGGTTCTCGAAGATGATGAACAGAACAAACGGGGAATGGAAGTCGCGGGTACACCGCTCTATATGTCGCCCGAACAATTTTCTGGCCGCGTCGAGTGGCTCGATGGACGTTCAGACATCTGGGCACTCGGAGTCATTCTTTATGAACTGCTATCAGGGAAAACTCCTTTTTCAGGGACAACTTTTGATGAATTGCGAGACCAGATTAAGAACAAGGATCCGAGGCCGATACACCAGCGCGATCCCAAAGTCCCAAGCGCTTTTGACGCTTTGTTCCGAAAATGCTGCGCCAAGAACGTTGGAGAACGGTATGCGAGCGTTCGCGAAATAATTGCGGAACTGGATTTCATCACTGAAAAACTACCCACCTCAAATGTCGATAGATTTGTTATGAATTCAAAACGAAACGACGAACGGAGGCCACGCCCAATCGCTACACGTGAATTCTCGTTGAGCGAACCCAATAGCGGACAAGGCGACGAAGGCCTTCACGTTGAAAACGATTTCGAATTCAATGATGGGAAATTGCAAGTTGATAAAAGGGCACCCATGCCCATCTTAGGTGAATATCAGATTGAGGAGTTCATAGGAGCGGGAGGAATGGGACAGGTCTTTCGTGCCCGGCATCGTACCATGGACCGCCAAGTGGCGATCAAAATATTACCTCGTTCGCTTTCTGATGACGATGTCGCTGTCAAACGATTCTATACTGAGGTGCGTGCCACCGCTCGACTCATGCATCCCAACATCGTCACAGCGTTTGATGCCGGTTGCTATCGAGTGGGCGACAAGCCTGTTCACTATTTAGTTATGGAATTAATTCATGGTGAACTATTGTCGCAACGGGTTAATCAAAACGGCCCCATGAATGCGGCTGAAGTTGTCGAGGTTCTAAAGCAATCGGCATCCGCTCTTGAGTACGCACATGCTCAAGGGATCGTTCATCGTGACATCAAGCCCAGCAACATGATGATCACTCCTGCAGGCGTGCTAAAGATTTTGGATTTTGGATTAGCAGTCCTGCGTGGACACCTGGACAAGCAAGCCGCCAAGGAATCGCAATTAGTGGGTACCGTCGAATTCATGTCACCGGAACAAATCAATGCACCGGAAACAGTGGATCACCGCAGTGATTTGTATTCGCTGGGAGCCACCGTTTTTTACTTGCTAACCGGTAGACCCATGTTTCACGGTGAAGCCGTTCAAACCGCGATGGCGCATATCAATACCAAGCCACCAGCCCTCTACGAAGTGCGAAGCGATGTCGACATTCGCCTAGATTCTGTATTTCAGTCACTCGTATCCAAAGCACCAGAGGATCGATTCCAGTCGGCTAGTGGCCTAACGGAAAAACTGATTGCGATGAACTTGATTGAACGCCCCGTGGTTCCAACGCGGGTTCGAGGAGCCGAACACCGATTGCCTAAGTTGGGATTCGAACACCCGACTAGCGCTGGTTTGGTCAGGTCCACCTCGCATCGTCCGTTTGCCGCAGTCGGTATTGAACTTGGTATGATTCTTTCTCGCGTAAGCTATATCGATTCGGAACACAAAGTGGAAGAAGTTCAGGTGGATGGCGAATCCGCAGAGCTTCGCAATATGCTCTTTAGTGATGGTGAGAATATCGGAGTGGGAGCTGTTGCGGTGGACCATCGAGCCTCGAATCCAAACCAGATCTTCTATGGTATGCAACGATGGTACGGCTTGCCCTTAGTTGAGCGTCCCTTTGGAGGTCGGCAGGTGCCACCGGAAGTACTGGTCGCTTGTGTTATTCGTCAACTGACGGTTGCTGCTCGACACAGACTGCCCAATGCATCCCATGCGGTGGTAACGGTACCTGCGTGTTACGATCAGATGCATCGTTTGAGCACCAAGACGGCGTGTTCGATTGCCGGTGTCGAGGTGCTTCAGTTACTCGACAAGCCGTTAGCCGCAACACTAGCTCATGTGGAAATTGCCACTCGGCTGGCGCAAGCCGCAGGGAACGCAAGCGAGTATCAAAAGACATTTTTAATCGCCATGTTAAACGGCACGGCCTGTGAAGTTTCGGTCGTTTCCGTCAACGGACTTGTCATACAAATGCTCAGTTCTGTCGGAGACTGGAAACGCGGTGCAACGCGTTGGCACGATCGAGCAACTAAACGGTTAGCCACCGAAGTCGAAAAGAGACTTGGAGACAGCGCACGCGAGGATTTAAATATCGCTTCGCGTCTGCAACGAACTATGGAAAAGGCTTTTGACCGGTTGCAAATCAGCCCGACCGTACCATTCGTTTTTGAAACGCCGGGCGGCAAGGTAGAAGGGCAACTGGATCGGGAACGGCTCTATGATTGGGTCGGTGATCTAGAAAACGACTGTGTCTCCTTTGCTCGCGAGGCAATCGAACGTGCGAAAGTCGATCCCGCCACAATCGATTCGATTCTACTCCTCGGCGACGTGCGATGGATGCCTGTAATTCAACGTCAACTGAGCAAATTGGTTGGCCCTAAGGCAGAGCTAATACCTCTCAAGTCCAATGACTTGGCAAGGGGAGCGGCGATTCAAGCAAAAAACATCATGCCACCCATGGATCTACAGGCGCCTGTCGCACACGCAGCCAGCAGCTACGATCTGGGCGTAATCATCCAAGAAGTTGGAAGTAGAATCAGCCAGCCCAAAGTGTTGATTGGCAAGGATACACCTACCCCAGCTTATAGCAGTCGAACCTTGCGGTTTACACTCGAAGGCAAGGAGCAACCGCAGCTTCAATTCGTCGAAGGATCGAGATTGGGTGCGAGCACCTGGAGCCGGCTGGGTAGACTCGACTTGAAAACTTGTTTTCCAGGTCGAATTGGCTCCGATCCTTTGCAATTGAGAATCGACATCGACAATAGCGGTATTTGGAGTGGATCATTGACTTGGCTTGCGGGCAATAAACAGTTGTCGATACCATCGTCGATTGAACCATTGATGGATGTGGTCTCTACAAAACGGTGGCGAGACTGGTTGGAATCGCTTATGCTCTGCAATTCTTGACGCAGTCTCATTCGGGGATTCGGCAACGCCGTTGGCTCAGACTAGTCACATCGGATACCTTTATTGTTTTTATTATGCAGTTCACCGTAATCCTTCCTGACTGGGCGATCGAAGAACAATCGCGGCTGCCAACGCATTTTCCCGAACTTGAAGATCGAATGAGGACCGTCATTCGGTTCTCGCAACTCAATATCGATTATCATACCGGGGGTCCGTTTTCAGCGGGCGTATTTGAACGGGATACGGGACGGTTGATTGTGATTGGCGTCAATCGCGTTGTATCGTCGAATGTATCCTCTGCGCATGCTGAGGTCGTTGCACTGTCCCTTGCACAGCAGCAGCTCAAGAGTTGGGATTTAGGAGCGGATCAACTCCCAGCCATGCAACTTGTTGTCAATTGGCGGCCTTGTGCAATGTGCTACGGTGCCACGATTTGGAGCGGCGTCCGGTCACTCGTTATTGCGGGTAGCGACGACGCTTGCGAACGGATCACTGGATTTGACGAGGGTCCAATCCACCCCCAATGGCAATCCGAGCTAGCAAAACGGGGAATCGCACTTCAGGATGGTTTGTTATACAGGGAAGCGATCCAAGTCTTCGAGGCATTTCGCGATAGCGGCCAGCTCGTTTACAACGGACGTCAAGGGAAATAACACCCTTGTTTTACCCGCGTCGCGGCGGGCTTGCGAATGCTCACGCTAACTTCGTTTAGCACCTAAGCAATCGTACTGTGATCGGTTGGTTCCTGTGAGCCAGCAATGGCCACACGCTGCTTTCGTCCTGTTCGCCGTTGAACCGCAGCCCCAACAAAGGCGGCGAATAGCGGATGTGCATTGGTTGGTTTGCTCTTGAACTCGGGATGGAATTGAACTGCGAGAAAGAATGGATGGGATGGCAGTTCGAGTATTTCCACTAAACTTCCGTCTGGGCTTTGACCAGAAAAACGCATTCCGTGCGCTTCAAATCGGCTGCGATAGACGTTGTTAAACTCGTATCGATGTCGATGTCGTTCCGCGACATGATCCGATTGATATGCCATTTGAGCCGCTGAGTCTTTTGTCAGCACACACGGCTGTGTACCTAGCCGCATGGTACCGCCAAGATGAGTGACGTTACGTTGTTCGTCGAGCAAACAGATGACCGGGTTCGGAGTGTCTTTGTCGAATTCCGTCGAGTTCGCTCGTTCGAGCCCTAAGACGTTTCGACCGAACTCCATCGCTGCGCATTGCATCCCCAGGCATATACCAAAAAAGGGAATATCCCGTTCTCGAGCGTAACGAGTGGACTGAACTTTACCTTCAACCCCGCGTTCACCGAATCCTCCGGGAATAAGAATTCCATCGTAGCCTGCTAGCAATCGTTCTGGCCCTTCTTCTTCGATTTCGCTGCTCTGAATCGGAACAATTCGAATTTGTGCGCGGTGCTGAATGCCAGCATGGTCGAGCGCCTCGTAAATCGATTTATAAGCGTCGCGATGCTCAGCATATTTCCCGACGACTGCGATGCTAATCTCGTGCTTAGGGTTACGAAGGGCGTACATCATGTTGTCCCAAGCGTCCAGACGCAGCGGCTGGCCCGTCAAATGAAACCGCTTCATAACAAACTCATCGAGTTTATGATCTCGCAACGAGAGTGGGACTTCGTAAATCGAGAAGTCCTTGTCCAACTCCTCGATGACCGCCTCCAAAGAGACATTGCAGAATAACGCAATTTTTTCGCGTTCTTCTCGCGAGATGCTCTTTTCACATCGGCAAATCAACATGTCGGGCTGGATCCCGATCTGCCGCAAAAGCCCAACCGAATGCTGTGTCGGCTTGGTTTTGATTTCGGCTGCAGCTTTAAGGTACGGTACGAGCGTCAGGTGAATAAATAAGCAGTTATCCCGACCCACATCTTGTGGAAACTGCCGAATGGCTTCGAGGAACGGCAAGCTTTCGATGTCGCCGACGGTACCGCCAATTTCAGTGATCACAATGTCGGTGTTGCTGTCTGCTAAACGTAGGATAGATTCCTTGATTTCATTTGTAATATGCGGGATAACCTGAACGGTTTTGCCAAGGAATTGGCCTCGGCGTTCCTTTTCAATTACCCGCAAATAAATTTGGCCGGTCGTGTAATTAGAATCACGCGTCAACAAACCACTGGTAAATCGTTCATAATGCCCTAAATCCAAATCCGTTTCGCTGCCATCATCCAGAACGTAAACCTCGCCGTGCTGGTACGGGCTCATGGTTCCTGGATCTACGTTGATGTACGGATCTAGCTTTTGCATGCGAACATTCAGTCCGCGAGCCTCTAGAAGCATTCCAATGGAGGCGCTGGTCAGGCCCTTTCCGATGGAGCTAACAACACCGCCAGTTACAAAAATATGCTTAGTCATCGATTTTCGCGGGTATGCGAGCAAAAAATCATTGGCAACACGACGGGCTTAAATGCTAACAGTAATCGAGCGGTCTGACAATTTGTGATTATAGATCTGGCAGTCCCAGACCATTCGTACTCTTTTTTTAACATTGACCTGTGTGACGTATTCTTCGATACTCGGAGAGTTGAATGGCACATCACGCTGTTACTTTGCACGAAAAGCGGCACGAAATGCCGATTTAATCTAGGGCAAACGCCCGTTTTCGATTTCAGAATTCATGTCCTCAGCGTCCGGTAACGACTTGGCTAGCTATTGCTCTGGGGTTGCCAGTCGGGCTAGAGCCGCCTCCAGGTTGCTAGCCGGGCTTTCTGGTGAAATAAAAAACCGATGGCTTATAGAGTCAGCCAATCGGATCGAACAATCCCTCGAGGAAATTGTGGCTGCAAACCTCGTTGACCTTGGGAATGCAGACGGATACGGCTTGACCACCGCTGAGATCGACCGGCTTCGGTTAACACCTGAGCGAATCGTTCAAGTCGCAAACAGTCTACGGGAAATTGCGGCATTGCCTGACCCGGTCGGTGAAGTCATCGAGGGGAGTACTCGCCCAAACGGCCTGCAAATTTCCAAGGTTCGTGTTCCACTTGGTGTCATTTTCTTTATCTACGAATCGCGACCGAATGTAACCGCCGATGCGGCTGGGATAGCCGTCAAGAGTGGCAACGCAATTATCCTTCGTGGTGGAAAGGAAGCGCTCAACAGTTCCCGTGCGATCGTTGAAATCATGCAATTAACCGCAGTAGATTCGGGAGTCCCGATCGACGCGGTTCAATTGGTGAATACCTTGGATCGTGCGGCCGTGGGCCATTTTCTCAAGCTTTCACAATGGATCGATCTTGTTATTCCGAGAGGGGGCGAGAGTCTGATTCGGCGAGTGGTTTCCGAAGCAACCATGCCTGTTCTCAAGCATTATGATGGCAACTGCCATATCTATGTGGATCAACAGGCCGATCTTGCAATGTCGATTCGAGTAGTTGAAAACGCCAAGTGCCAACGAATGGGCGTTTGCAACGCACTAGAATCGTTGATTGTTCATCGCGAAGTGGCTAAAGAATTTTTGCCAGCACTCGCGATGCAACTTGAATCGCACGAAATCGAGATTCGTGGTGATGCGGAGACTCGAAGCCTAATTCCGTCTGCAACCTCCGCTAGCGATGACGATTGGTCTCGTGAGTACCTTGGCCCAATCTTAAGTGTGTGTATAGTAGCATCCATCGATGAAGCGATTGAGCATATCAATCGGTATGGATCTCATCACACCGATGCAATCATGACATCCGATTTGGCAACGGCGCGGCGTTTCGTGACGCTCGTAGATTCATCAGCGGTTATCGTGAACGCTTCAACACGTTTTAACGATGGCGGTCAATTGGGTTTAGGGGCTGAGATAGGCATTAGCACCGACAAGCTTCATGCTCGCGGACCTTGTGGCCTGCGTGAATTAACCACATACAAATACGTTGTCTACGGAAATGGACATGTTCGCAATTAGAAAAGGATTTTCGAATGGCAGAAGATGTACTAAGTAGAAACGATGTTGAGAGTCTGCTACGATCTCTCGACGGTGAAGCAACACTTGACAATTCAACCATAGCTGAAGCCAAAACGGAGGCAAAAAAGACTGCAACCAAGGTGCGCGTATTGGCATACGATTTCAAACGTCCTGAACGCGTCGGCAAGGAGCAAATGCGAGCCTTGCAATCGTTGCATGATGGCTTTTCTAGAAACGTTGGGGCCTCGTTGTCCGCAGTGCTTCGCAGCATTGTCGAAGTTCGATTGATCAGTGTCGACCAGTTGACCTACAGTGAGTTCGTCTACAGCTTGGAGATCCCAACGTGTTTCAATTTACTCAAGCCTATACCGCTTGAGGGCAACTGGGTCTTAGATATTAGCCCTTCGCTCCTCTATCCAATTATCGATCGAATGCTAGGTGGAAACGTTGGGTCCGATTCGGCATTGAAACGGCCACTATCCGAAATTGAATTGCGATTGGCGGGGAGAATAAGCAATGTGTTCTTGAGGGAGTTAGAGGTAGCTTGGTCGAACGTAGTCGAGCTGAAAATCGAAGTTGAGCGGGTTGAAAGCAACCCACAACTAGTTCAAATCGTTCCGCCTAACGAAGTGGTTATCATGGTGAGTTTCGAACTCACGCTTGGGGCCATCCGTGGCATGGCGAATCTTTGCATCCCGTTCAATACGATTGAACGCGTTGGAAGCAAACTCACCAGTAACAGTTGGGTTGGTTACGGGTCAATCCGTTCAAACTCCGAAACGGCCGGTAAGCTCGCATCCAGGCTTGATGGTTCCATGGCGGATGTAATTGTCACGCTAGCACGATCGACAATCAAATCGGCCGACCTCTTTGATTTGGAGGTTGGCGATATCATTTCAACTGAGAAAGATGTGAGCCACCCTCTGGAAGTGGAAATTGAGAACCGTACCAAATTTCATGCATCTGCCGGTTCGTTCAAAGGACGGAAGGCAATACAAATCGAGCAAATCCTAATCGCGAAAAAAGAATGATTGGCGAAATAGTTATTCCTGCGAGATTGGCATCGACGCGGTTGCCAGAGAAGCTTCTTTTACGCGAAACTGGCAGGACGGTTTTGGAGCACACCTACTTGGCTTGCCAATCCGCCATGCGGCCCAGGGGTATAACTGTCGCAGTCGATCACATACGACTCTTTGACGCCGTTCGACAGTTTGGTGGACATGCAAAGTTGACGGACGTGAATGCTCAAAGCGGTACCGATCGAGTTGCCGAGGTCGCTCGCAGTCGCCCAGACGTCGATCTGTTTATCAACGTCCAAGGAGACGAGCCAGAAATTGCTGGCTCGTCGATCGATGCGGTGATGCTGCTGCTGGAATCGGATCCAAGCGTTCAAGTTGCGACGCTAGCTACTCCGATTCGCAACCGAAAGGATTTGGAAGATTCAGCCTGCGTAAAGGTAGTTCGGGCTGCTGATGGCACCGCACTTTACTTCAGTCGTTCCGTAATTCCGCATCCTCGCACATGGGAAGAGCGTCTGCTGAATCAAGAGCCAGCGATATTTCTACAGCACCTAGGTGTTTACGCTTATCGACGTGATTTTCTGATGAAGCTCGATGAGTTGGGTATTAGCGAATTGGAGCACGTTGAGAAATTGGAGCAGCTTCGCTTTTTGCAGGCGGGTTGTCGAATGTCCGTTGGTTTGGTTGAGAAATCACCTAGAGGAATCGATACGCGCGAGGAATACGAAAGTTTCAAGTCACGAGTAAAGTGCATATAATAACCCTTGAAAAAAACAAACGTTTTGAGCTCCATCTTACAGATTCGACTCGATCTCCAGAAAAGCAAAAAATGGGAAACCCTATCCGAAGGCGCAAAGATGCAAGGCAACGCAACTGCACTTTAGGCAAATGTCTGCAGGCTGGATTTGATCGAGGACTTCAATCCGCTTAATGTTATGCAGCAAGGCTCAATAGGTCTGTCACTAGCAAGTCCATTTTCGGCGATTGGTGCTCCGGTTCTAGTGCTGCGAAAAAACTTTTCCTCAGCATTTCATGGGCGATCATGCGACGTCGGTCTGCGTGCGATGGACGACGATCTTGATTGTCCCATGGACGCTCACTTCGGTCTACTATCGTCTTGAAGTCGGCGTCCCACGATGTCAGTGCAACCATCGTGAACAGCCATCCGTTCAAGTTCCAACAAGCTATGTTCGACCAGATGTTCCGAACTTGTTGTTTGCCTGCACCCCAGACTTCTTTTGTGTCGAACAAGCTCGTCATCGCTAAAAACGTCTTGTAGCGCCGCAGGATTGCGACGCCAGGACATACGTAGCTGATCGGCTGCCAATCCGAGTTATCTGTGGCTCGTTCGGATAAACGGATTCGGTTCTTGCCGTACTTGCGAGGACGTCCGCGTTGGCCAGGCGTTCGCGATTCTGGAAGATCAAAGAGTTTCGCATTGCTTCGCTCCGGCAATTGCGGCAACACCACCGGTGAGAGGGACTTTGGCTTCTTTGGTGTTCGTTCGCGCCGGATTCGGGGTCCGCAATCGCTTTCGCTTATCATGTTGAGATCGAGTCGGTTTTTTTCCATGTTGACGTTGCGGTCGTTTGGAGGAGCGTTTACGCTCGGCCATCCTTGGCTCTCCTGGGTTTTGTGTTGTTTCGCAACCACATTATCCCATCAGAGCCATTTTTTTTTCAAGACCAATCGCACACCTACGCTACAATTCATTGCCTAAAGTACAGTACCGTCAGACTCTGCTGAAAATGAACCGATGAACGAGCTTACCAACATTCTTGCTGCAATCAAAAGTGGTGAACCGAATGCAGAAGCTTCCCTCATCCCGCTCATTTACGAAGAACTTCACAGGCTCGCGACTCAAAAGGTGATGCAAGAGAAACCTGGGCAGACGCTCCAAGCCACGGATCTGGTGAATGAGGCATATTTGCGACTCTTTAAGACAGACCAGCCACAACACTGGAATAGTCGTGGTCATTTTTTTTCAGCCGCCGCAGAAGCCATGCAACGCATTTTGATCGACCAAGCTCGTCGTCGGCTAGCGTCGAAACGGGGAGGGCAGATTCAGCGCGAAGAACTTCACGAGTCACGCATCGTTGCAACTATGTGTGACGAAAAAATACTCGAACTGAATGATGCGTTGGAGCAATTAGCCTTGGTGGATAAACAGGCAGCCAACATGGTTCGGCTACGTTTCTTTACCGGGCTTAACATGAACGAAGTGGCGGAGGCACTTTCAATCTCCGTTCGATCTGCCTACGATCTATGGGCATACGCCCGTTCGTGGCTTAAACGCGAAATGGAACAGTAAATGGATTCAAAACTGCGAATCTTTGCCAGTTGTTTGCAGAATTGGCAAACTTTTCGCGCACGTTAAGAGGGACCCTTCAACAACGGTTTCCTCTTACTCCAGTTTTTCGAAATGAAATCGTTATGAGCGAACGCGAGATATTTATCGATGCTATGCATCGAACGAACAGTACCGAACGTGCACAATTCTTAGATGTGGCATGTGCTGGGGACGACGCGCTCAAGAATCGCATTTTGCAATTGCTTGCGGAAAATATTCGACTAGGAAGCTTTTTAGAGGAACCAGGAATTTTGATAGGCGCGAGGAACGCGTCAAATGTCGTCGGCGAAGTTGCTGGGAATCGAATCGGTTGTTACCAATTGCTCGAAGAGATCGGGCACGGCGGAATGGGAACTGTATTTTTGGCGGAACAGGTACAGCCGGTTCGTCGGACGGTTGCTCTCAAGATTATTAAGCCGGGCATGGATTCGGCTGAAATTCTTTCGCGATTTCAATCCGAACGTCAGGCTTTGGAGATGATGGACCATCCCAATATTGCTCGCGTCATGGATGCGGGAACAACTTTGGCAGGTATGCCGTATTTCGTCATGGAACTCGTTCAAGGAGAGGCCATTACCGATTACTGCGACAAGAATAGACTCAACCTTCGCGAACGTTTAGAATTATTTATTCCTGTTTGCAAAGCTATTCAGCATGCTCATCAGAAAGGAATTATTCATCGCGACATCAAGCCGTCGAATGTGTTGATCCGAGTGCTCGATGGAAAACCGGTCCCAAAAGTCATCGATTTCGGTATTGCCAAGGCCATCAACCAACAATTGACCGATCGAACGATTTTTACACAACTTGGGCAAATTGTCGGGACCCTTGAATATATGAGCCCTGAGCAAGCGGAAATGAATGGAGGCAATGTAGATACTCGAAGCGATATCTACTCGTTGGGAGTGCTCGCGTATGAACTGTTAACGGGAAGCACGCCACTGCAACGTTCTAAGCTGGTTGAACGAGGCTATTCCGAACTGTTGCAAATGATTCGCGAGACCAATCCCCCTAAGCCTAGTACTCGACTAAAGGCATCGGGCATTGAATTAGCAGACATTTCTGAGCATCGAAAGATGGATCCCACCGACCTCAAACGCGTAGTGCGTGGTGAGTTGGATTGGATCGTAATGAAAGCCATGGATAAAGATCGGGGACGGAGGTACGGCACATCCAGTGATCTCGCCAGAGATGTCGAACGGTACCTTGCTGACGAACCTGTCGAGGCATGCCCTCCGTCGCAACTGTATCTGCTTCGGAAATTGATTCGGCGCAATCGTGGACTTGCATTCGCCTCGACGCTTATTTTTCTAGCCCTGATATTCGGCGTCATTGGAACGACTTGGGGAATGGTCAGCGCGAACACGGCGAGGGAGGCGGAAGCCAAACAACGAGCGATCGCTGAACAGCGTAGGTTGTTAGCAGAGCAGAATCAACGTGCCGCAGTTGTACAAAAACAAGTTGCAGAGGCGGTGCAAAAGTTTTTACAACATGACTTGTTACGCCAAGCGAACGCAAAGGAACAAGCCGATTCGATCCTCAAACACGGTGGCGGCTTCGAAATCAAGGAGAACCCGACCGTTAAAGAGCTACTTGATCGTGCAGCATCGGAACTTTCCCCGTCCAAGATTGATAGCAAGTTTCCCGATCAACCAGCGGTTCAGGCCACGATTCTGCAAACTATTGGCGATACGTACCTGAGCATTGGTGAATACGACAAAGCGATTGAATTTCTGCGCCGTGCCATTGATCTCGACACGGATCTGATTGGAGATGATCAACCCGCAACGCTCTCTGCAATGCTGAGCCTTGCGTGCGCCTATCGAGAACGAGGAGAGTTTTCGAAAACGATTCCGCTAATTGAAAAAGTGCTTGAAGGACAAGTCAAACTTTTCGGTCTCGATTCTCCGGAAACGCTTGATTCAGAGTACAAGTTAGCGATCGCGATGCGCATGGCTTCAAGGCTAACCGAGGCCGTTGAATTATTTGAAAGAGTTTATTCAGCCCAAGTAAAAAAACTCGGATCCGAGCATCAAGATACGCTCAATACGAAGAAAAGTTTGACCTGGGCGTCCTATATCAGAGATACAAACGCGGCAAAGGCTATTGCAACGTTTGAAGAAATCATTGCCGTTCAAGTTCGAACACTGGGCGAAGAACATCCAGAAACACTCGATACGAGAAGTAGCCATGCGGTTGTTTTTATCGATACACATGACATGCCCAGAGCGCTCGAATTGCTCACCGGTGTGAGTGATGCGTGCGTCAAGACACTAGGTGCAGAACATCCGGATACCCTCGCGGCACGTCATAACGTTGCAGTCGGCTATAGCTCGAATGGAAACTCGGCCCAGGCTATTGCAATGTTCAAAGAGCTCTATGCGATCGAGGTCCAAAAGCTCGGCGTGGATTATTCTCTGACACGCACGACGCTCGCATACCTTGCAAGAATTCTTTGGCTTTCCGGCGAGCGGGAGGAATCCCTTTCACTTTATCGACAACTTGCAGGTATTGTCGAAAAAAGAAAGTTTCGAGACGAGTTTGACGTTCGCCGCATGAATGGAGTCATCAATCGACTTCAAGAAGCAGAATACTTTGAAGAGGCTGAGAATTGGTGGCGACGTTGGTTAGATGTTTTGAAATCGCAACCGGATTCGGATCAACATCTCATTGCGATCAACCTGATGGGATTAGGCGACAATTTGCTCAAGCAACAAAGGTACACAGAATCGGAACATGCCCTCCGCGAAAGCTTGGCATTAGCCGAAGAGTTGGCCAAAACTCCAAAGACTATCTATAAGGGGCTGCCTCACATGGATGCGAATATGATATCGAATGCAAAAAAATTGCTGGTCGAAGTGCTTTCCGAACTTGCAAAATGACCAGGCGTTGGGTGTAGTGTTGAATGAGAACGCCGAGCAAGTACGGCTTCGAAAAAGCCGGTAGCAAAAAAACTTTCGTTTTCTTTGACATTTTCTTGCAGATTTGTGGCTCCTTTTGCGCACGGTCTTTCGGCGGGTACTATTCGGAGAAGGGCGTCTTCGTCATTGGGTGTGTTCGCGGTTCCAACGCCGCCAACGTTTTTTGCAAGACTTTAACAGATCGCGGGAATTGAAGATGTCGTCTAAATCTTGGTTGAGGTGGCTGAAAGATCTTCATAAGGCATATGTTCGGAAGCCGTTCTACCGATCAAGAGCCAGACGTCTATCCCTGCTCCGTCTCGAGCCCCTTGAGGATCGTCGCTTGTTAGCCATGCTGATGGTCACGAATACGTTGGACACAGGCGTAGGGTCATTCCGACAAGCAATCATTGACTCGAACACGAGCGTGGGTACCAGGGATACGATCGACTTCGCTATTCCAACTACGGATCCCGGATACAATTCGCTCACTGGCGCGTTCACAATCAAGCCCAGCTATTCGACCACGACCTATGGTGCTTTGCCGCCGATCACCGATCCGGTAGATATCGATGGATATAGCCAAAGCGGCGCGAGTACAAACACCCTGCCGGTCGGAGATAACGCAGTTCTGAAGATTGAAATCAGTGGCGCGGCCACAAGCCTAAACGACTATGCGGTGGGGCTTAACATTTCAGCCGGCAATACTTCCGTTCGCGGACTCGTAATTGATGGTTTTACTGGCGGCGGAATTTACTTGGTTACCAATGGCAGCAACGTCATCCAGGGGAACTTCATCGGCACTGATGTAACTGGCAGCATGGGCGTTGGGGGTGGTATTTGGGGTATTTACACCAATTCAAATAACAACATCATCGGCAGCCAGGGTGTGGCTGGGGACTTTGCCGAACGGAATATCATCTTTGCAGGGATTCGCCTTGTTGCCCCCTACCAGACTGGCGGAGCAGTGGGACTCAATAGCAGCCAAAACATTGTTGCAGGCAATTACATAGGTACGGACAAGACCGGCGATCATGCGCTCGGATCGTCAGGGGTCATCTATCAAGGTTCAGAAAGCGGCGTTCTTGTTTATGGAAACGACAATCGAATCGGTAGCGATAGTTCAGGAATCGCTGACATAGAACAGCGAAACGTGATTTCCGGCTACCTGCAAGGAGCAGGTGTCTCTTTGGGGGGCAATCGAAACGTCCTCGCCGGGAACTTCGTCGGGACCGATGCGACAGGCACTCACTCCGTGCCAAATCAAGGAGGCGTTAGCAGCGGTGGTACTGGAAATTTGATCGGTGCAAACAATCTTGGAGTCTCAAGTAGCAGCACCCGGAATATCATTTCTGGCAATTCCGGTGTTGGAATTAATTTGGGTTACAGTTTGGACTCAGTGGTTAAAGGCAACTATGTCGGAACGGATGTTACGGGCACAGTGGCTCTTCCAAATACTACAGGGATCACAGACTCAGGCACGCATGCCAGGATTGGTGGTCCAACACAAAGCGAGCGAAACATTGTTTCCGGTAATCAATATTATGGAATTCAAGAATTTGTTTCGCACGGCGCTGTCATCCAAGGCAACTACATCGGAACGGATGTGACGGGACTTGTGCCCCTGGGCAACGGAGCAACCGGGATCAACGAAGGAGGAAATGATGATCTGATTGGCGGTTCCGGACTCGGCGAAGGAAACTTGATTTCGGGCAATAACGCTGGGATCTCAGTCTATGCAAACAATGCAACCATTCAAGGAAACTTGATCGGTACCGATAAGACGGGAACAACAAAAATCGGTAACGGACCGGCCTATGGCATTTATGGTTATCCATCCGTCTACTACGGCGGTGGCGTCGGGATCATCGTCAACGATGGCTCCGTCGGAGTCTTGATCGGTGGAACAACGGCTGGTAGCGGCAACCTTGTATCGGGCAACAATGACACTGGGATCGTTATCGGCGGCAACTCGACATACCCGGTCGGTCCCACAGGAGTTGTCCTACAAGGAAACTACATCGGTACTGACGTCACCGGTACCGCCCCGTTAGGTAACGGAGGGTATGGCGGTGTCTTTATCTGGAACTATGGATCCGACGTTCTAGTAGGCGGTACAGCTTTAGGCGCGGGTAACGTCATATCTGGCAACGCCCATGCAGGCGTAGCGATCCAAGGTTCGACACCATTCGCAGGGGGAGCGACTGGCAACCTCGTTCAAGGTAACAAGATTGGAACGGATAAAACAGGATTGCACGTCCTTGGTTCTTCGCAATATGGTGTTGAGATGTTCTTTGCCGAAGGAAACACGGTTGGAGGAACTGTACCAGGCGCGGCCAACATCATCGCTGGTGCTACGATTGCCGGTGTTGAGATTCATGCCAACACAACGTTGCCCGGGCTCTTCGGCTGGTTCCGTGCAGATTCCACTGTTAACGATCCAAACAGCAACCTATATGGCAACGACATCGCGACACTCGTAAACGGTGCGGGCTACGGTCCAGGTGTTTCCGGCCAAGCATTTCATCTGAACGGTGTCAATCAGTTTGCCGACATGGGTTCGAGCTACCTTTACGATCGGACCAATCCGATATCCTTGGATGCGTGGGTCAATCCCAACGTACTGAGTGCCCTAGGTGCATCGCAAACAATCTTCTCGAAGTACGATGCAACCGACACCGTTAATTTTGGTACCGGTTGGTTGTTGCAAGAAGCCGATGGTGGACGAGTTCGTTTCAAAGTATGCCAGACAAAAGATGGCAGCATCAGCCGCACCGTCGAAACAGATAATCCTATCTTAACTGCGGGGCAATGGCAGCATGTTGCAGCGGTATTCAATTCCACGGATCAGTCGATGACGATCTATGTCAACGGAGTCGCCGTTCCGTCGACGCTGGTCGCTGGTTCAACGATCGTAACCAACATCGCGGAAACAAGTACACCTGTGCGCATCGGCAAGAGCTTCGATGGTACTTCGAATTCGTGGAATGGATCGCTCGATGAGTTGGGGATCTTCATCGGCACTCCGCTTACGGCTGCTCAAGTCCTAACGATCTACGCTTCCAACGGTAAAGGCCAAGGTGGAGGCAACGTTGTTCAAGGTAACTATATCGGTACTGACCCAAGCGGAACGGCTAACCTCGGCAATAGTGGCGACGGAGTTCGCATCGAGACGTACAATAACTATGGCTACGTCTCTAGTCCATCCAGCAATATAATTGGCGGGATGGTCTCAGGTGCTGGCAATGTTATTGTCAACAGTGGCGGTTACGGCGTAGTGCTGATCAGCGACTTGGATGGCGGCTATGGGACGCGACTTAACTATGACACAGGAACCGGTAACTCTATCCTTGGCAACTCCATTTATAACAATGCAAAGATCGGCATCAATCTTCTCGGTGGCGTTGAAGATGCGAATGGTGTAACCAGCAATCACACTGGTTTTTTGCGCGGTCCAAACTACCTTGCGAACCATCCCATTGTGAGCTCAGCGACCACCGCCAATGGAACCGTGTCGGTGCTGGGCTCGCTCAGCAGCGCTCCCAATTCAACTTATCGGATTGAATTCTTTGCCAATCCAACCAGCGCCAGCGGCACAGAGCAAGGGCAACTCTACCTCGGTTTTGCGAACGTTACGACTGACGGTTCGGGCAATTCCGCGATCAATTCCCAAATATCGGCAAGCGTTCCGGCGGGATACACCTACATAACCGCGACCGCGACCGACTCAGCAGGCAACACTTCAGAATTCTCGACTCCAGCGCCGTTGTCCATCTCGACACTCCCCTACGGTATCGTGGCTTGGTGGCCGGGAGAAAGCAATACGAATGACATAGCAGGTGGCCATAACGGGACATTGATCGGTGGAGCAACCTATGGAACAGGTGAAGTCGCCACGTCGTTCTCGTTCAACGGCAGTGGCCAATATGTTTCGGTTCCCAGTGCCGCGTCGCTCAATTTGGTCAACGCAATCACTTTAGAAGCCTGGGTCACGGTAGCGCCGACAGGGACTTACCAGTTCTTCATCAATAAATTCAATCACCTTGGTGGGTACTTGGATGACTCGTATGATATGGGTCTCGAGCCCAATGGCACCCTACGACTACAGATCGATACGCTGCAAGGTCCGAATCTGGCAGACAACATCTTCGATGTGAATCCTCCGGTAAGTATCTTTGATGGCAATTTCCATCATATTGCCGGTACCTACGATGGGACGACCATGAAAGTGTACTTCGATGGAGCACTTATCGGCACTCATGCTGCATCTGGAAACATCGTCAGTACGAATACTCCGCTATTGCTTGGGGGTGCACTCAACAACGGAACTCCAGCTTTCTTCCAGAATGGAAAGCTTGACGAAGCATCGATCTATGATCGCGCACTTTCGTCTGGCGAAATTCGATCGATTTTCGATACAGGAAGCCTCGGCAAGTCATCCGCTCATACGTCGGTCTGGATCGGAGGAGGTGGGAATAATAATCTGTCGAATCCTGCCAATTGGCTAGGAGGCGTTGTTCCCCAATCAGGCGATCGGCTAGTAATCAATAATTCGGGCTCCGTTGCGATCTTCAATGACTGCCCCGTTGGCACCACGTTTCGTTCTATCGCATTTGATGGCTCCGGAGCAGTCGTTATTACGGGTAATGCCATATCAATCGTCGATGGAATCACAGTGAACGGAACCGTGACCGTTGATATTAAACTCGATATCACTTTGACGGGAACGCAAACCATTCGTTGCAACGGCGGATCACTTACGATCGATGGAGCAATCGACAACGGCGGCTATGAACTCGTGCTCGATGGGTCCGCAAACATCCAGTTGACAGGCGCAATCACCGGCACAGGCGGACTCACCAAGAGCGGGATTGGCACACTAACTCTGTGCGGTGTTGCGATCAACACCTACACCGGTCCGACGCAGATCAACAACGGCATTGTTTGGATCCAAAAGGGATCAGCCTTAGGTGGCATTACCTCAGGTACAGTCATCGCAGCCGGGGCGACTTTAAAAGTCTCGGGTGGCATATCGATCTATGAAAACATCACGCTAAACGGTTTCGGCGTGGATGGCACAGGCTGCTTGCTCAGTGTCGGTGGTCTAACCAACTACTGGTATGGCACGGTAACGTTGGGTTCTGCCAGCGCTTCCGCTGCGGTGACAATCAATGACAACCTGTGGTTCTACGGCGTCATCAACTTGGGTGCATTCAACTTCACCTGCTGTGGTGACGGTTTCATCGAACT
>JAYVPE010000198.1:0-7437 GCA_043757575.1 Pirellula sp. | reverse complement strand
GGGTAGTCACGTATACTAGCGCTGGAGTTCCGTCCGGCGAACGGGTTCTTTTTCAAATTGACACCAAGAAACCAACGATCAAGACGTTGAGCGATCTCGGCATGCGAGAAGCCATGCAAGAAACGTTTCGAGGAATACTCAATGGCGACAAGGGGATTGTTCTCATAAGCGGACCTCCCGGACAAGGTCTACCGACTTCATGGCGCATTTCGCTGGAGTCCGCTGACAAGTACGTTCGGGACTTCGTGTCGCTAGAGAACAAGGCCGAACCAGATCCGGAAATCATCAATGTCTCTCAGAATTTTTTCGAATCCGGCGTTGGCGATAGTCCGGAAGAGCAGTTTGAAAAAATGCTACTCAAACAGCCAGACGTCCTAGTAATGCCGTCACTGATCAATTCTTACATTGCTGACCGCGTGATAGATCAAATTACTAAACTAGGTAAGCACTCAATCACACGCATGGTCGCCACCGACTCAGTCGACGCAATTATCAAATTGCTTAGCACCTATAAAACCGAGGCTAGGGAGATCGTCAAATTGCTATCGGGCGTCTTGAATCAACGAATGGTTCGACGTCTTTGCGATAAATGCAAGCAGCCTTTTCAACCGACTCCGCAACTGCTGCAGAAGCTTGGTATTCCAGCCGGGCGCGTACAGAAGCTGTTTCAACCGACCATCCCACCCCCGCCAGAGCAACGTGTTGACGCCAAGGGAAATCCGATCGAAATCGAAATTTGCAAGAAGTGCAACGGAAGGGGTTATTTTGGTCGCATGGCTATCTTCGAATTGCTCACCGTTGACGACAAGCTGAGGCAGGTTATCTTGAAATCGGCAGGCAATCCCGATGCCATTCGACAATTTGCAAAACAGAATGGCCATCTGGGTTTTCAAGAGGAAGGAATTCTCGCATGTGCATTGGGCATGACCTCGTTGCAAGAAATTCAAAAAATGATGGCAGCCAAATAGCAAAGACTCAGCGTTTACCAACCGCCAACAACGAAGTACCTACGGGAAGCGAAAAGTTTCCGAAGAGCCGTTGTTCCAGAAGCGACAATGCAAGCATCGAACGATTGATGATCGGCGATGGGATGTTCGGCGGCTTTGGCTGCGAGTGGATTAATCGCTCTTTAAGACGAACAATCCATTTCAAAGGTACCAACCAATGAAAAAAGTATTGGCACCGATCGATTCGCAATTGTGCGGACTTCGCAACGGCGGCCAAACTCCGCTTGGTAAACCGAGTGTAATGATGATTTATATCGTCATGGTTTGTCCAAAGGCAATGAAAAGCTGGGACAGTCAAAACGAGGCGGCCTCCCGGTTCAAGCAACTCGACTGCCTGCTTTAACGACTCCTCTGGATTTGGAAGATGCTCCAAAACGTCTAACATGAGGATCAACGTATATTGCTTGTTAGGCGCAAAGGTTCGATCAAGTGGTCCTATATGAATCTTATACCGTTCAGCCGTCTCACGAGAAACAAGGGACCGGTCTGACTCGAGTCCTTCGACGGTTCCGCCAAATTCAGCGAGTCGATCAAAAAACAGTCCATCGCCACAGCCTAGGTCTAGAATGTTGGGATTGGCTGGCAAGCAAAGACCTCGGATGACTTTTATCAAGAACTCTTCGCGTGACCGCCACCACCAGTGTTCACGGTAGAGTCGCTTATAGGCTTGTCCGTAATCATTCTCCATGTTTCGCCCGCGTTGTGACTACCTGCTTGACAATGTAATGAGGTCGTTGTTTCACTTCTTCATAGATCCGTCCGATGTACTCGCCGATTACACCCAAGAACAAAAGCTGCACACCGGAGAGAAATGTAATCGCAAAAATCAACGCCGTAAATCCATCAGGTGATTGTGACTTTCCAAAAAAAATCTTAACGATCAACGAGTAGACCGCAAACAATACCGAACACGAAACGGCCAGCATTCCGAAAGCCGTCGCAAGTCGAATGGGCACTACTGAGAAAGCAAAAACGCCATCGAACGCAAGTCGAAAGAGACGCCGAAGACTATATTTCGACCTTCCAGAGTGCCGTGCATTGCGTTCTATTTCTAGACCCTTTTGTTGGAATCCATACCACGTTCGGAGACCTCTCAAGTAACGTTGGCGTTCTGGACTCTGCCGCACCAGATCCACAACACGGCGAGACATGATAGCAAAATCTCCCGCACCCATTGGCAATTTCAAATCCGCCAACAACGAGATCAATCGATAAAACAGAGCGTAGCAAGTTCGCAGCCATACACCCTCCTTTCGTCCGATTCTCACAACATAAACTACATCGAAGCCTTTTTGAGCTTCTGCCAACAATTCGGGAATGGCCTCGGGCGGATCTTGTAGATCGCCATCCATCACTACGACAAAGTCGCCCGACGTATGATCGAGCGCAGCACCAATCGCAGCTTGATGGCCAAAATTCCTTGACAACGTGACACCGACGACACGTCCGTCCTGAACCGACGCCCGCTCGATCAAGGCCCATGTTCGATCTGTGCTCCCGTCGTCGACAAGAACTATCTCATGGGGTCCGTCCGGCAAAGAATCGAGTACAGCCAAACAACGCCGCAACAACTCTTCGACGATCGTCTCTTCGTTATATACTGGTATCGCAATCGAAACCTTTAGTGCGTTACTCACTACTTCGGTTCTCCCTTGAAGTAAACTAGGTTCCATAAATCGATTCCAAGAAGCTTTATCGGATACGGTTCGAAAACGGCCGTCCGGAAATGGGTCGTGAAAATCTCTTCCCATGCTGCAAGAGGACGCGGAAAATCACCTCGATCGCTCTCGGCCAACCAACGTGGAATGCCAGTGCGATCCGGCAATACCAGATCGACGATGTGGACGAAGCCCCCCAGGCTCACCAATTTTCCGAGTTGGCATAATATTCGATGTGTCTCGTTATTGCTGAGATGATGCAAGAGGCTATTTAACAATACGAAATCGAATCGTTCTCCTTCGCTAGCTTCAAAAGTACACACATCCTGAACAATAAAATTCCGCTTGTATTTTTCCTGAGCATACCGGATGTAGCTTGGATTAATATCGAACCCAGTGTAGCTCGACTTTTTAAAGTATCGGCAATTAGTACCGGGGCCGCACCCTACATCCAACACGCGTTGGATCTTATTAAAATCGTTATGAAGCAAAACAGGTGCTATTTTCGCATCTTCAAACGGAGCTTGCCAAAGACGATAAGCAGTCGTGTTCCCCATGATACCGCTTAGTTTTTTGATGATTCCCATCGGCTTACTTTTGACGCTCCGCTCCGCTCAATTTTTACTCTCGCCAGAGGACGCTAAAGTCAGGATTGACCTGCGAATCGTCCTGAGGAAAAAATCGATAGTGTGATGAACTCCTGAATCGCGACTGAATCGCCGCAACCAATTCCTTGGCCGGTACCCCCGAAAACTCGGCAGTCCAGTGCAAAACTACGACCTTGATCTCTTTCTCGTCGAGCATGGTTATCAATCGATCGATTCGCCCGACTGGATCGGTTTGAAAATCTGCGTCAAAGAAATCATAAATCGTTCGAGTTGGATTTCGACGATTGCAAAGGAAGTAAACCTCCGGACAATCCGCAGTTGCGTAGATAAAAGATTTCTCTTTCGAGTGCTTCTGGACCTCCTGCACCAACGCTGAATAAACGTTGGCTTCGAAAAAAGGGACCGTCAACTTCGCTCGATCCATATACAAATTCGTCTTGCTATCCACGTGAACATATATCAATCCGATCGATCGAATGTATCCATGGTTGAGCCAAATGAGACCGAACATCAAATAGACCAGAAGTAAGCCGAACTGGAGTTTCTTTGGCGCAAGCCGCTGATCCGAGGCCACATAAATCACCGCAAGAACAACCATTGGGGCAGCATAACAAAAGTAAATTCCATACGAGTACGGAAACTGAACGAAACTGATCGTGGTTGCCATTGCAAGGACCACAAAAAGTTTCTGCCGTTCTTCTTTCGACATTCCATTAGGCGATTTTACAACTAATCGCCAACAACCGATTAGGACGACAAGTGGAACAATAGGACGCGCAGAATTCCAAAAACCTGTGTACACGGAATTTATACCGCCCGCAAAAACAGCTAGCATCCCAATAATTACAGCAATCGTTGTAAACAGACTTCCATTGAGAATAGACTTTCGAGGAATCTGGCACATTAAAACCAAAGCAATGGGCAACAAAGCGATGAGGCTCGACGACGCCGGAAGTGCATGTGAGACCAAATCAAGTCGCTTCTGCGGTGAGATAAATACACCGTGATACAGATCAAATAGACTTCCTGTCGCCACGTATGGGACAAGAAATACAGCTAAAGGGATACACACTCCTACTACGAAAACGACCAAGGTAATGAGTGCGTTCCGCCATCGGGATATACTTGAATAGCTCTCCGGTCGCCATTCGTTTACCCACAAGACTGTCCCAAGTGCTAAGCTAGGCACAACAAAAAGAATCGCATCCATCATTGTGAAACGACGCCGAATCAATAGGACGACCGCTGCGACAAAGATCCCGACCGCGACCGACAACGCAAAAGGATAAAGTCCAGGGCGTCTTCGGATCCCATTTCCCGAGCTTGTCCCATTTCCCGAGCTTGAGGGATGCGAGGTACTTTCGTAAGCAACTTCTTGTTCACGAAACAGAAGAAACAAAAGCGATCCAGCCACAAAGTAAATGCCCACGATCTTAATCAGGATCGACAAGCCGCCAACGATTCCAGACAAGACAAGCCAACGATGTCGTCCAGTATTAATAAAGCGCACCAGAGCGCACGTTCCGAATATCGCAAAGAATAGGTTGTACCACGACGGAAGCGGTGCAAAATAGTTGGGTAGACTCCAAGCGATCGCAGTCCAAGTTGCAAACGCAGCTATCGTAGGCGACGCGACTTGATAAGCGATGTAGTATATGGCCGGAATCACCGCGATGCCGAAAAGAAGTAAGACAACACGCATCGAATAAAGGTCAGTACCCAGTACTTGAAAGGCGGCCGCATGCATCATGGCAATCCCACCTGTGTAGGTGTCGTCGAAGTCTCGGTGCGGCAATTCACCTCGCAACACTCTTTCTGCGGTTTGAGCCATTAACCCTTCGTCATGCGGAATCCAGCCCATGCCCGAACGGAGAGATAATGAAATTGCAGAAACGAGCCAGACCGCGATGAACAACCCGTGCCGAACTATCCCGTCACCCAAAGTACGATTGCTGATCTTTGCCCCCTGTTTGGGAAAATTCACTGCGTTTGCACCAAAAATTTAGTAGGGCCCTCCAGCTAGCCTGCTTATTACCTTCAATCAAACAGTTCGTCCGCCACGCCGCTGAGTGCAGCAACGCAAAATGCAATGTGGGCGTCCAAGTCGACGTCGAAGTCCTCCGCACCTTGTGTAATGTCAGATCGATTCACGGCCGCCGCAAAGCTTACGTTCTTGAGCTTCTTGCGAACACTCTTTGTTTCAAGACCTTTAAGTCGATCTGGACGGACCAATGCACATGCGACCAAAAATCCACTCAACTCATCGCAGGCATAGAGCGCTTTGTCGAGAAGTGAAACGCGGGGATAGTCTGCCAAATAGTCAGCATGCGAGAGTATCGCGTAAATGATTTCTTCAGGATACTGTTTCAGCCTTAAGATCTCACTCCCTTTTATTGGGTGATCGGGTGGATTGGGCCAGCGTTCATAATCGAAATCGTGCAGCAGTCCGACGATACCCCATTTTTCGACATCTTCACCAAGTGTCAGTGCGTACGCTCGCATGGCTGATTCCACAGCCAGCATGTGCCGCCGGAGGGATTCGTTTTGAACATATTCGTGCATCAACAGCAACGCATCGTCTCGGTCCATTCGTGCCTCCCGTTTTGGAACCAGTGTAGCGACTTATCCAGACTTCCAAGTCACCCTCTTGACGCTATTCTAGCCTAACTGACTGTGGCTGCGTGCCCATCTACATTTAGGATTTGCCCAGACGCGAAATGACTACGCTTGACATAGGCCAATGCAACGCAGCGGCTGGCCGTCGAATCCATTGCCGCCGAACAAATCGTTCCGACTTCCTTGCCGTCCGCTTGGACTGCCGCCTGTGCGATTGGACATTCGTTCAAATCGATGACTAGTTTCACAAGTTTTTTCTGAACTTTCCCGAGCATGTCGAGCCGAGCAATGGTTTCTTGACCCAAATAACATCCTTTATTAAACGAGATCGCTGTGCTGTTACGATCAAGCTCTTGTGGCAAATGGCGATCGTCCATGTCGATGCCATACCAAGGCCAAAAGGCTTGAATCCGATCCAACTCCCACGCCGAGCGTTGAACCATATCGCTCTGAATCCACTGGCGCCCCAAACGCTCGTCTATGACTTGGTCTGTGCAATTGGCAGGCAAAAGGCCAAGAACGGAGTCGGACCCGATCCAAGGTGCGTGCACCATAATGATCCTTTGACCATCAAAATCAACGCTTGTCGCACCCCCTGGCTTAGGCAAAGCCTCAATTGCAATCGCGAAGGCTCGGGCTGCGGTGGACCGATCCTTGAAAAGCCAAAACTGATAGTCGCTGCTCACGTCGGTTAACACAGCATCCTCGCGAATAATGTAGCGATCGAAGTGTGGTACTAGTCTGCGCCCTTGGTCAACCACGGTAACGAAAAAAGCTTCGCCTCCAACCGATAACGCTATCCCGTGTCCGAACGTACGCCCCTTTCCATCGGTGATGAAGGTTTCAAGGGCCTGCCCATCCGCAAGCTTACGAAGATCCTGCGTGCAAAGGTTGTTGAATACACGGCAACGGTCTGCTCCTTGGAATCGGATGACCGTCCCTTTTCCTAGTTGGTATCCCTTTGGCATTTCCTTCATGTCTTTCTTTGCGACTGACTAAAGCAGCGAGGCTGCAAAGGTCTTTTGAAGGCATTCTAGCCCTTGTTGACCTTGCTTGCCATCGATGACAACGTTGACTCGCAGTTCGCTCGTGTTGATCATCAACACATTAATGCCGGAGTCTGCGAGAGATTTGAACATCGCAATCGCAACGCTCGTGTGACTTCGCAATCCGATACCACTAACCGAAAGCTTGGCGATTTCGGTGGAGCCACTGATCTTTCGAAACTTGTAGTCCATGCTCTCCAGCACTTGAATGCAATGCTCCATTTGCTCTTCGGGAACAGTAAAGCTGATGCTCGTTTCGCCTTGGTAGCCATCGCAACTCTGCACAATCATGTCCACAAATACGCCAGCTTCGGCAACCCGCTTAAAGACCTTCTGAGCAAGACCAGGAGTGTCAGGAACGCCGGATAAAGTCACGCGTGCCTGGTCTCCAACCATCGAGATGTCGAGCAGCGTCAACTGTTCCATGTTCGAATTGCGCAACCGCTCGATGATCTCGTTTGCGCTCAAGTCACTCGAGTTCTTTTGGCCAATCAGCCAGTGA
>JAYVPE010000197.1:0-7482 GCA_043757575.1 Pirellula sp. | reverse complement strand
ATCGATGAGCACGCGCACCCGCAACCAAGGTCTAGTACGTTCATTCCAGACTTGAGTTCCAGCGACGAGGTTAGCCATTCAGTTAGCCATAATGAGTTTGCACCTCCGCTCGCGTTTGCAACAACCCAATCGGGATGATACGCGTTGGAGCGTGGAAATTGATCGACGATTAGGCTGTTAACGGGGATCATGTCAACTTTTGATTTGCCAGAAGTTCGTGGTTGGCTTGCCTTGTCATCTCAACAGTTGTTGCAACTGAAGCGTAGGGTGATTCAAACTAATGATAGCTTTCCACCTACGCACTTTTGCACCATGAGGTGTGCAGGACAATATACAACTTCTATTCAATGCCCATACACTCGGATGGATTATTCATAACCCGAATCCTATTTTTTGAACTTGCGCTTTTCGCAACCGTTCTGTTGGCCAAAGGCCATAATCAACGTAGCCAGGGGCAACGCCCCTGGAAACTCATACGAAACGAATCAGTTTGGCCAAAAACCATAATCAATCCATTTACGTCCAAGATGAATATGGCCGTTGGCCAAAGAAACCACATGTTTTCCGAGGCTGGATTCACAACTAAAAAATGCGTTTTTTTAAAATTACTGGTTACGGCTAGCAAAAGAGTCAGCATTAATACTTGACAAACGATCGCATTTATCCCTAAGATAGGCAAAACCGTGGTAATTTCAGACTGTAATTCGGTTTAGATTGTAATTTCATTACCGCACGGATTCATGGACTACTATTTTGGGAGAGACTGCTTTATGAAAAAAAGAAACAGACCAGGCTTTACGCTTGTAGAGTTGCTGGTGGTGATTGCAATTATTGGGATATTGGTAGGATTACTTCTGCCGGCTGTCCAAGCGGCACGCGAAGCTGCTCGAAGAATGCAATGCAGCAACAACATGAAACAGCTAGGTTTAGCTGTTCACAATTATGAGTCGGCCTTCAAGAAATGCGGCCGTTTGGCCACGCGTGGCGTTACCGGTTGGGGTCAAGATTCGAGCTGGAATGGTTTCTCTCCACACTGTGGAATCCTTCCCTACATCGAGCAGGGCACGTTGTTCCAACAGATATATTTCCTAAATACTAAGGAGAGCAACGGCCCACTTGAGTTTCCACATTTTGCATATCGACCACCCACGTGGGCTACTCCAAATAAGATTGCACCCGGTACAACCATGACCGCAGGTCAAATCGGTGGTGCGAAAATTTCGGCGTTCCTATGCCCATCTGATAAAGCCTATGCCGACCAAGCTTGGTCGGGAAATAACAATTATGGTTGGTCGTCCGGATCATGTATGGGATGGAACGGCAATGCTGGTGATCGGGTAGGATTTTACGACCGATTTAAGGATACGACCTTCGCGGATATCAAAGATGGACTCTCCGGAACGATCATGATTGCAGAGTTCCTAAAGGGTGATGCGACGGGCTCAACGTTCACCAGGGGTGGTGACTTCGCTACGGCTGCATTACCGGGAGGTACACCATTTAAATTCTGGACTCAGGCTCAGTTAAGTGCCTATGCTCTTAGAACTGCAAGTGGAGCGGGGCAGAACTCGGAAGGTGGAAATTTCTGGATGGCTCCGGGCCACTACAACTCTGCGATTAATACTCTAGCACCGCCGAACTGGGCTGGCAATTCTGGAAGTACTGACACAGGTTGCATGGGATGCCAAGGAGACCATGATGGTGTATTTCCATCACGAAGTAGTCACACAGGAGGTGCAATGCACGCGATGGGTGACGGGTCGGTTCAATTTATTAGCTCGAGCGTCGACGTGACAACGTACCAGAACCTTGGTTCAGCCATTGGTGGCGATGTCGCCTCGGTAGAATAAAAGTTCTTTCAATTAGTCGTTAGCCCTTTCGAGTTTGCACTTGGGAGGGCATTTTTTTTAAGGAAATAATATGAGATTGCTATCGATCGTTCTGGTTTGTCTTTGCATAGTTGAATTTACTGGCTGCGGTGGGGGGCCAGACAACAATGCGGTTATCAAGACGGATTTTGATCCAGCCAAGGCGATAAAAGACGCGCTCGAGGGGGTGAAAACGTCTGGTCGACTTGGGAGTGGTTTTAGTGGTGTCATGAATGCGGCTAGAGAACTAAAGACTTCGAATCCTACCAAAGGGGAAGCCGTCGAAAAGCAGCTCAACGAACTAGCCGCAATTACGGATTCAGCGAAAGTAAAAGCGAAGGCAGAAGAGATTATCAAAAGCCTTTAGTTAAGGAAGCTATTCAGCAGGTTTTGCAAATGGCACGAAAGCGAAAGCCAAAACCTTTAATAATCAATTCAGCAAGGCGACCAAAGCGATTTTACGTTTTGATCGCCTTGTTCGTTTTCCTGCTCTGTATTTTCCAATACGAGGGCGGTATAGCCGGGTTTGCCCGTTCGTTCGCTAAAACTGCATTGCTCGTCAACGACGCGAAACGAGCGTTCCCATGGTTGAACATCGCTCAAAAAGTCGGCCCTGAAACTCCTGAGCTACACTATTTGTTAGCCAGATCTGCTCGATTGGGGAGGAAGTACAATGAGATGGCAAAACACTTGCAAGTTGCCTATTCGGGCGGTTTCGACCGGGAGACCATCGAAAAGGAACAGTGTTTGGCTATCGCGAGTTTAGGAGAGTTGGATCCTGCTAACGAGGCCAAGATCAAAAAATGGATCGCCCAGAGGGGGCCTGATGTTGCAGATTTCGTTGACGCCTATGTCAATGGACTTGCTGCACTTTCCCGATTTGAAGAAGCCTCCAAGGTGCTCGAAGACTATGAAGTTGATTTTCCAAACGATCCGATGGTGAACTATCGGTTCGGTTTGATGAACGAACATACCAAATCGAATGAGCAGGCAGAAAACGAATACCTGGAAGCGATGAAAAAGGATCCAAGTCATGCAAAATCGGCTTGGCGATTTTCTCGACTTTTGTGCGCTCGCAATAAGCCTGAGGAGGCAATCAAGATTCTGAATAAGATCCGAAAAGGGCCGCAGGAACTCGCTGTGAAGACTTTTCTAGCAAGTTGCTATTTTCAGATGGGGGAGCTTGATAAAAGTCGCGTTTTATTTAGGGAGGTGGTTATCGAAGAAAAGCAACGAGTTTTAGACTCCTACCTTAGTCTTGATGAATGGCCCGAACGATTCTTGGCCGCTTCCGAATTAGGAATCGTGGAATCAAACCTGGGCAATTATCAAGACGCCAAAAAATATCTAGAGATGGCCTTGTCTGACAACCCGCGGGACTTTATTGCCCGGAGTGCCTACGCACTAGTTATTCGACGGCTTGGGAATACCGAACAAGCCAACAAAGAATTAGCTCGCGTGTCGACAGAGCGCACCGAGTTCGACAAGATCACGATGCTGCGGGACAAAGTTAAGCAAGACCCTGATGATGCACAGTCTAAGTTTGCGATGGGGAAGATTCTGTACAAGTATGAATCTGAACGATTCGGTTTGTTTTGGATTCGTTCAGCGCTTACGAGTGATCCAAACTTCAAGGAGGCTCATGCGTTTTTAGCGGATTATTACAAGAAAAAGTCGATTGAAAACGAAGCCTTCCGGAGCAAGGCAGATTATCATCAAGAGCGATTAAAGCAACTAGAATCTCCAAAATCGATTTGATTTCATTCAACTTGCGTTTTAAATGGCTCCATCCAAATTAGTCGCTTCGAAATCGGTATATTTTTTATCGATTGCCTTTGCCCACTCGGCCATAGTATTTCGGCTTGCTCAATCGTTTCATCCGCAGCCAGTCCGAAATGCAAGTAGAACGGACCTTGGGAAAGATAACTGCCGCCTCCGTTAACCCCGCGCAAATGAGTTCGTTTATTCGTTTTTAGATGCACTTTTGCACCTACGGCATCTCTGTTCGAAACAGTCCCAATCAACTCTACTTCTAGCCAATTCCCGGTTGCCGTGGAATCGTTTCGGAGAACGGCAGATAGCTCGTTGATATTGGAAAATGATAAGTCCAGATCTCCGTCCCGATCGAAATCGAGAGCAATCACACCCCTTCCTCTCCACAACTGCCCAAAGTAGCTGCTCGCAGGAAAGGTCTCTTTGACGAACTTCTTTTTTCCCGTGTTGCTAAGGTAGATTTGACTCTGGGCAGGTCTACCTGTCGGCGTGTGCTGCATAACGTGTCCATTAGCTACGACGACATCTTCATCGCCATCCAAATCGAAGTCTCCCGACGCGGTTCCGAATGAGACGTAGGTCGTCCCCAATGCTAGAAGTCCGGATGATGCCGTGGCGTAGCGAAAGAAATTGTCTCCATCGTTTTGATAAAACGCAAAAGCTTGATTCTCGTAGTTGCATACCCAAATGTCAGGTCGGAGATCGTGATCGTAGTCCAACGTACAAACACCCATGCTTCCTTGTGGGGTGCCCATATCATCCGTAGCGATTCCGCTTTCCACTGCCGACTCGCGGAATGTTCCATCTCCTTGATTCACGTAATAAAAGTTGTTGGTAGTATCGTTGGCGACGTAGATATCCGTTTTCGAATCTCCATTGAAGTCGGCGGCAATCACACCCAATCCCTTGCCGCCGTCCACCAAACCGCACTCTTTCGACTTTGGAGAGAACGTTCCATTCCCGTTGTTAAAGTAAACGACATCGGTGAGGGCTTCAAAAATACCAGGGGCGCACACATCCGGAATACCTCGTGAAGTACACGCTGGGTGGTTTTGGAAAGACCAATTGACATAATGTGCAATGTACAGGTCGCAGTAGCCATTTCCATCAAAATCCCCCGATGCCGCGCTGGTGCTCCATAGTCTGTCATCGAGCCCCCATTCCTTCGCACATTCCAGAAATGTTCCATCTCCATGATTTATGAAAAGCTGTAGACCGCTGTAGCCAGTAACCACCAAGTCGGAGAATCCATCGGAATTCCAATCGCACGCAATGGCTCCATGCGAGTAGCCCAGAACGTTATTAACTTGAGCTAGACCCGTAATCTTTCGAAGTTCTTTTGCCTCGCGATTCCACCACAAGTCACCTTGGATTCCAGAGACTTTTTTATCCGACAGTTGGCCCCCACCTGGAAAAAACAGATCGTCATAACCATCGCGATCAAAATCGAGGACTGCTATACCCCCGCCGATCGTTTCCAAGATCGCCCTCTCATCTGCGGATTCGCCATTGTTATAACTCTGAGCTAGACCTAGTGCGGACGTAATGTCCACAAACAAAACCGGATTCGACAACGTAGTTCCCCCCTTCGTCACTTCCTTGGGCGACTGCTCTGATCGATTGCATCCTCCTATCCAACTTGAGGAAAGTAGTAGACTTCCCAAAAACCAAGCTCGAAACAGGGTGGCGGAATGCTCAGGTTTCTTACATGGGAAGTCAATGTGGTCGATGTCGTTGGTCATTCCGTAAATCGTTCTCCAGCGCTAGACTGAGAATATTGTTGAGAAACCTGCGCGCACTAGATTGTAATCTTAGGGTTTGGATCGATTCCAAAATATCCTCAATGCACCATTGGCATTCTTGTCGGCCCATTCCCCCACAATTAGGTCAATCCTACCGTCTCCATCTACGTCTGCTGAGGTACAAGTCGCATGCAAACAGTGATCGCGTTCTATAGAATGCCGAACAAACTCCAAATTTTCTTTTTGTTCCCACCAGCAAACGGAATCGTAGGAACATTTGTCCGAATTCGTTTCGGAATTAGGGAATAATCCCACTCCTGCGATATCAAGATCACCGTCGCCGTCAAAATCTGCCACTGTCGGTTGCATAGCGCCGATCAACATTCCGATTTCTCGTCGCTCCCATTCTCCGTTTCCCAAGTTACGAATCCAACGTACACCATGAAATGGTTTGGGAATAAAACTGTCGAAAATATCTCCGCATGTATGAATGACATCGAGATATCCATCTTGATCCAAATCGGATATCAAGATCGCGCTCGAGTTGTAAGAAGGATCCGGCATTCGAACGATTTCCTTTTTTTCGTACTTTCCTGGAGCGCGGTTGTACCAGACCTCAATTGTTTCATACTCTTGACCATACGCCGTCACGATGTCCATACGCGAATCACCATCCATGTCGGCGATCTGCACAGCCAAGATTCCGTGTCGTGGATCTAAGACTTCTTCCTCAAATCGGAGCGCATCCGGAGGAGTGTTGGCCGGCGTCTGATTTCGCAACAGTCGGAATCCACCCGAACGATTCCAGCCAAATTCTGCCACGAGGACATCCAAGTCTCCATCCTCGTCATAATCGAATGGAACCGCCTCCACAGAGCGGGCCAAGTCCTCAGCGATCACGTAGCGAACGACACTGCCATCGGGTTTGCCAATCATCAATGAGACACTCCCGAGCTTGAGGTCGCTGATAATCGTCGAGCCAATTTCCCCGACCAGGTAATCATTGCACCCGTCATGGTTCCAATCGCAGATGTTGATTCGACAAAGGTTCTTGCCTTTCGCGATTACCGACGAGCGATCTAGAACAATTCGTTGGGTGCCTGGCATCTCAAGGATGCCAGGAACCGACGTGGGATTCCATCGTCGGAGAGTGCCTGTCGCCATATCGGAAAACAGCAGTGACTTGGTTTGCTCCTCCCAAAGGATATGTGAGGTAAGGGATGTTGGTTCGTCCGCAGTAATCAGTGGACTCGGTACGAATTGAATTCTAGATTCAAAAACAGGAAATTCCTCTGCGCTGGGGATAAGCATTCTTTCAGGGGCAGCACTTTGGAAATAGCGAATCGTCTCGCTTACTATGGGCTCTTGCAGGTCGGTCCGTCCTGATTCGTAGTAAAATCTGTAGCCTCGTTCCACTTCAGCGGGCCATTTAAGGCGAGGAAAAGAAGTAGCAGAAGGAACGGGATGGCAATCCCCACAGAATCGCTGAACCCTTTCGATTGCAACTGAATCGGTCAGTTTTTCGAGTTGGTTGGTTACCAATACTTCCGGCCTGGAACGATCGCAACCGTTCATAAAAATGCTCAGGCCAATCATGAGTGCGCACTCATATCCAATTTTTCCGCAGCTCGCTCTAGGCGGATATTGTGACTGGTCCCTTGCGTACATTCCAAATCCCCAGAGGAGAAAAACTGTGATGTACCCTATTTTACATAGCTTTGCGTCCTGCGGTAGGTCGATCTTTTTTCTGGAATCGCAGCAACTAGCAAATCCCTCCAATTAAGTTTGAGTGTGCTGACCGGCACATTCGTGTGCAATTCTCAGTCACACCCGTCGCATCGATCAAATAACAATTCTGTAGCGGATGCGTATCACCTGGATTTCTACCACCAACGGATTTCTTTGGTACTATTTTTGCTTGAGTCATCAACGGGGGGAGCCGATGGCATTTCATCTTGCCGAGTGAGCCTCGCTTTTAACTATCAAGATACGAAAGGATTGACGGCCACTTTATGACTAAGGCTGCTTCTGAAAGCGATACAAAACGGGATTTGTTGATCCGTTCACTTCTTGACCCTTCGGCTTACGTTCATTCCGTT
>JAYVPE010000196.1:0-7485 GCA_043757575.1 Pirellula sp. | reverse complement strand
GCTTGAGAAAGTTCGCGAAACAGTGGAGCTGGGGGGAAACCAAATCCTTATGCAAGGTGGATTGCACCCGACCTTTAAGTTGGAATGGTACGAAGAGCTTTTGCAGGACATCAAGCGAGAATTTCCGAGCGTCAACATTCACGGCTTCAGCCCACCTGAACTACATCACTTCACCAAAGTGAACAAGCTTTCGATTCGAACGGTTCTAGAGCATCTCAAGGAGGCGGGACTCGGTAGCATCCCTGGCGGAGGCGCAGAAATTTTGGTGGATCGTGTTCGGAGCGAAATCACACGAGGCAAAGTCATGACAGACGACTGGCTGAATGTCATGCGAGTATGGCACGAACTTGGAGGCGTCAGTACCGTCACTATGATGTTCGGGCATGTGGAGACGCTAGCAGAGAGGGTCGAACACCTAGAGCGTATACGCCAGTTACAAGACGAGACCCATGGCTTCACTGCATTCATTTGCTGGACTTTCCAACCTGACAACACACAACTTTCCAATATTCCTCCCACGGGAGCTTTTGAGTATCTCAAGACGCAGGCGGTTGCACGGCTGTATTTAGACAACGTTCCAAACATCCAAAGTAGTTGGGTCACGCAAGGACTCAAAATTGGACAACTGGCACTAGCATACGGAGCCAACGACATGGGATCACTCATGCTAGAAGAGAACGTGGTTGCAGAGGCGGGAACCGTGCACTTCTTAACGTTGGATCAAATCCGAAGTGCCATCGAAGAGTATGGTTACACTGCACGCCAGCGCGACGTGCGATACCGGTTGGTCGATCCGTCCATGGAACAACTTGCAATCAACGCAAACAGAACACGTGATGCGAAACAGCAGATGCCACAACTGGTAGAGATTGCAATTCCCTAATTAGTTCTCTTGTTTACGAGCCAACTCATCTCGAAGTCGGGCGGCCAATTCGTATTCTTCGGACTTAACTGCATGTTCCAATCGCTCTTCAAGACTAGGTCCTAGGTATTCCTCTTTGAGCGAATCGCGAAGCTTTGCCAACTGAAGAACCATTTCGTCCTGCTCGAATTCCTCTTCTGCTTCGTGCTCCTCAAAAACGGCCCGCATCATTTCCAAGCCAGAATCAATTTCCGCAATTGCCTCCTCCGCATCGGAATCTTCGAGTGCTGCTAAGGCCGAGGCTTGAGTGCGATGAAACAACACGAACGGCCGGTACTGTTCATGACTCATAGTCCATTCCTCCTCTGGCGAATGGTCGCGACAAACATCCATCAAGGCAAGCGTGTGATCAGCGTCCTCTACAGCGCGATGGTAATGCTGCAATCGGAGCCAGGAAATTCGGCGATGGTAGAACTGTACAAATTCGCGGTCCGCCTCAAAGCACTGATCTTCATCCATTACGTAGTCTTGATCGCTTTTCTCAATGTCAAGCATGCTATCCAAGAACGTTGAAAAACCGTCTGGAGACAATCCGTCTGGTCTGCCTTGCGTTTCCATCTGAAGAACGCCAAGATCGACTCGCATCTGGATTACATCTCTACCATCGTCTCCCTTCACAAGACGGACCGATAGGGCGTGCGGATCAAATTCCCAATTTTGAAGAATGCCATCAAGGCCTTTGTGCGAACTCATTTCGACCTTTCTCAATTTTTTCCTGGACTCATGAGGTCGTTTCGACATCTGGTGGGCTCCGACGCGGTAAATTGCTCAGGGTACTTTGAAGCCTCTTGCCTAAGTATAACACCGGGCTTGGCCAAGCGTAGTCTAACCGGTTCTTCAAGAACCGATTTAAGGGTCTGAGGACGTACAAGTGTTCGCGTTCGTCTCACAGAAGAATAGTGGCCTACGATTGAAAAGTCGTTAAAACTTAATCACTTTTTTGCGTTGCCTTTCCTGCAACAACGATTCTGATACGATTATGAGTGGTTTGACGAATTTGCCGTCTACGATCGTCATATGTCAAAAAATTGACCTGGAGCCAGTGCGGAGAAGCAATTGGACATTTAACACCCCATGGATGAACCTCAATCATCGGAGGCAATGGCTCATTCTGGCGCGCAGGAAGTGTCACGTTTTCCAAGCTCGCTTCCCATTGCGGATTCGATTTCCAACGTCCATGACTGCTCCTATCTAGATAATCGAATCGCCAATTTGCCGTTGAAACTGCCGTCGAGGCTTTTGACTCTGGACGAATTCGACCAGGCCTTGGCTAGCGGAATTCGCCGATCGGGCGTTTTTCTTTATCATACAGCGTGTCAGGAATGCTCGGCATGCGAACCGTCACGCGTCGACGTTCGGAAATTCATTTGGAGAGACTCGTTCAAACGCGTCCTAAAGCGCGGGGATAGGAGTCTTACGATTCGAGCCGGACGACCGGTTATAGACGAGCTGCGGCTTTCCATTTTCAACCTTCATCGCACACAGAGAGGTCTAGGAGATCCCGACACCCAGTATCGAAGCGACGACTACGCGAGCTTTTTGGTAGATACCTGTTTGCCTCAGACTATCGAATGGAGTTTTTGGATTGGCGAGGTGTTGGTCGGAATCGCAATTGTTGACTGCGGTCGAACTTCGATTTCGGCGGTTTATACGTTTTTTGATCCGATGTATTCGAAGCTTTCGCTCGGGAGCTATTCCATCCTGAAACAAATTGAATACGCCCGTGACTCAGGCAAGCAATATGCGTACCTCGGAATGGTTGTCCTGGAAAATCCCCATTTGAACTACAAAACGAAATTCATGCCGCAGGAACGATGGATTCAAGGAAACTGGGTGGAGTTTACGTAGTTCATGGGTCATTTCGTTTCTTCATTGGGCCACAAAACAAGCATTGCGGCGAGCCCGAGTAGAGGTGCCAATCCAACCAGAGCAACGCCAAGATCGAACGATCTCGTCCTGTCCACGTATCCACCAAGAACACGATGCAATGGCGACGCAACTATCCAGCCAAGAAAGGAAAGGATTCCAGTCGCCTTGCCAAGATTCACAGCGGACAGCTCTTGTGTGAAAGAATAATAGCATGGGAACAACCCTAGCGTTCCAGCCCCTACAACCAGCAATACGACCAGTAATGGCCAACCTTGAGGCAAGATGGCAGCCATACAAGTGAAACATGCTAACAACGAGCAACCTGCGTATGTGAGCAGACGCGAGCTATGCGCACTCAACCCTTTGCGAGTCAACCACATCGCAGTAAACCCTGCTCCGATGCAACCGACATCCGTTGCTAAATAGTAGGCCGAGTTAAATAACAATGCCGCATTTTCGCTGTAGCCTCGCCCCTCCTGCAAGAACATTGGCAACCAAGCTCGAATAAGCTGCCAGGATGAATTGATCGAAATGACCATGATCGCTAACGCCCAGAATCGAGAGCTCCCAAGTAATTCGATGAACCAATGGGTAGCACCGATTTCGTGTTGCTCGGTTCTCTTTTTCCTGTCGAGTGATCCTGGAGGGATAGCAAAACACCAAGCGATCACCCAAAACACACCGACCAAACCGACAATCTGAAACGGTGGTCGCCAGGCTTGTTCGTCTTGATTCAACATGAAGAACCCCGCGATAATGATCGGCGTTATGATCGCGCCAATCGACGCACCGCTCTGCAGGATACTATTACCGAAGGGTCGGTGTTGTTGGGATAAAATCGTGTGCGTTACAACCAACGCGCACGGCCAATGCCCGGCTTCGAAGAAACCAAGCATTGCTCGGCAAGTCAACAGCGAACTGTAATTCCAAACAAAACCTGTCGCGAATCCAACGGCTGACCAACCGAGCAACACCGCCGGATAAAGCCAACGAACCGACACGCGATCTACGAGGAATCCAAAGGCCAATGACCCGAATGCAAACGCTGTCCCAAACGCCCACTCAATGTTTCCATATTCCGAAGCGGACAGTTGTAACTGATCTTTGATACGGACCGACATGTTCGCAAGAACTTGACGATCCATGTAATTAATCATGGTAGCTAGCAACAGCAGAATGCTAACTATCCATTGCCATCGGCTGAGTGATGTCGGCGGAAGCGTCAAAAAAACACTTTTTCAATTCTTGCTCAAGGCAATGGGACGAATGGCGATTGCTTTGTCAATCGCCTAAATGATTTCATGAATAGGTTCCACATGCTCCACTCCAACGAGCTTTTGATTGAGACCACTGTAGAAGTAGGACAATTTATTTGGATCCAGGCCTAATTGATGGAGCACGGTAGCGTGTAGATTCTTCACGTGCAAAGGACGCTCAACGGCTGCAGCGCCAAGTTCATCGGTCGTTCCTACAGTCGTGCCACCTTGGATTCCGCCACCCGCCATCCACATCGTAAACCCATAGGAGTTGTGATCGCGACCGGTGCTCGCTTGATACTCGGCCACCGGCTGACGTCCAAACTCGCCTCCCCATACAACGAGCGTGCTGTCGAGCAACCCGCGTTGTTTGAGGTCTTTGAGAAGAGCGGCGATCGGTTTGTCCGTGTTGCCCGCGTGGAGATTATGATTTTTTTCGAGGTCCCCGTGCGCGTCCCAATTATCGTCGTTGTGTGCTCCGCCCGAATAGAGCTGGATGAAGCGAACACCTCGTTCGACCAACCGCCTCGCCATTAAGCAGCGACGCCCAAAATCATCGGTTCGCTGCTCTCCAATACCATAAGACTGGAGCGTTTCAGCGTCCTCGCTGGCCAAGTCCACTACCTCGGGTGCCGACTGCTGCATCTTGAACGCAAGCTCGTAGCTGGAGATGCGTGCGGCTAATTCTGAGTTGGCTGCCCGGGTTGAAAGGTGTGCTTGGTTGTTTTCAGCAATCGCATCGATCAAATCGCGTTGAAGCTCTCGCGATGTGCCAAAGGGTGGCTGAAGATCGAGCAGCGGTGCGCCTTTGGCTCTAAGAATTGTGCCTTGGTAATTAGCCGGCATGTAGCCGCCGGACCAGTTCTTGGCACCGCTAATAGGGCCACCTTTTGGATCCAACATGACCACATAACCAGGCAAGTTCTCATTGAGCGAACCCATTCCGTAGTTGATCCAAGAACCCATCGAAGGAGAGCCGCTCAAGATCTTACCCGAATTCATCATGAGCATGGCCGAGCCGTGGATCGGTGAGTCGGCCGTCATCGAATGCAGAAATGCGATATCGTCAACACATTTACCCAACTCGGGAAATAAATCGCTGACCCACTTACCGCATTGGCCGTACTGTTTGAATTTCCAACGTGGCTCTACGATTCGGCCTTGGTTGCGATGCCCGCCGCGTCCGAACGTCTTTACTTCGATGGTCTTGTTGTCCATCCCAATCATGTTGGGCTTGTAATCAAACGTATCGATTTGACTGGGCCCCCCGTACATGAATAGAAAGATGACGGACTTCGCTTTGGCCGGAATTTTAGTACCGTGTCTTGAGACAGCACTAGTTGCAGTACGATCATCGGCTGTCGCACGGTTATTAAAAAACCCGTCTGCAGTCAAAAACGACGTTAGTGCAACACTGCCAAAACCGCAACCCGACTCCCAAATGAATTCGCGACGGGTACGTCCGCAGAAATTTTGCCTTGCCATGATTTTTTTCAATCCAAGTAAATGAATTCGTTGCTATTGAGCAGAACCAAACAGTACTCGCGAAAAGCCTGCTGTTCGCTCAGCCCGAACTTCTCTCGCAAAGCACTTATTCGCTTGACCGCCCTTTGAATCTCCTCGTCGTTTGCGGGTCTTGAATAAGCATGCTCGATCGCAACTCGCATTGTATCGACTAAGCCAACTCCCATTCTAACAGAGTATTCAGCCAGGTGGTTTGATTGCTCTTGCATGAACGCACCGTTGAGCATGTTCATTGCTTGTGCTGCCTGAGTCGTTAGAAAGCGGGCTTCGCAACTCGAGTCAGTCTCTGGAAAGTCGAATACGGACAATTCGGGTGGAATCAAGGATCGTTTAATAAAGATATAGACACTTCGTCGCGACCGATTGGCAGCGTCGGATTTGCCCCATCCCTTGCCAGGGACGCTTTGTCCCGCCTTCACATCATCCGAAACATCGGGGAAAAAACTCGGGCCATGTTGCTCCCAATTGATGCGTCCATTTACGGTCAAAACCGCGTCACGGATCTCTTCAGCGCTCAAACGCCGAACATTAAAACGTGAGAAGTAATCGTTTCCAGGATCGCGGTGGACGCTTTCCGAATCGCCTGTAGAACCAAGTCGATACGTTTGTGACATAAGCATCATTCTATGCAGTGGCTTCAAATGCCAATTAAATCGCACGAGTTGGTTCGAGAGATAGTCCAGTAATTCAGGATGCGTTGGTGATTCGCCAAGTTGACCGAAATTATTGGATGAACGAACGATACCTCGCCCGAAATGACGTTGCCAAATGCGATTCGCAATGACACGCCCTGTCAATCGATTCGCGGGTGAAGTCATCCATTTCACAAGCACCGTTCTGCGTCCAGCAGAGTTGGCTTTTGCATCGCCGAAAACTGGTTTTTCATCATGAAACAATTTTGGGAAGTCTGGCTCCACCTTATCTCCCGGAGCCTGAGGTGAACCTCGCATCAACACAAAGGTCTGCTCGGGTGTCGAATCGCATTTCGCTAATCCCAACCGAAAATCAAGCGGCAGGGATTCGATCTCCTTGCGCGTTTCTTCGACTCGTTTTTTTAGGTTCTCATGTTCTTCCCATTGCGAGGGCTCTAATTGTGACTTGAGTCGTTCGGTTACGACTTTGTCCCGATCAGGTCCTTTGGCTGCTTTTTTGTCTTCATCCGTCATTTTTGCAATGCCAATCTCTTCGAGTCGGCGGATTGACTCCCGAGCGTCCTTCATGCGTTTCTTGAGTTCGTCATTCTTGCGGCCCATGTCATTGCCCGAGACATCAATTTGATTGTTCGACTTTTCGTCGCCACGATTTCCATAGGGTGTTACATCGCGAAGAAACGCGACCATTTGGTAATAGTCTTTCTGAGGAATGGGGTCAATCTTGTGATCATGACATCGTGCGCAGTTGAGCGTGAGCCCGAGAACACCTTGACCAATCGTTGTAACTAAATCGTCGTAGCCATCGAACTTGGCTTGCAAAGGATCAGCCGGTTCATCGTCCCAAATCCCCAGCCGATAAAATCCTGTTGCAGTTAGCGATTCACTATTAGGAGCATCGAGTTCATCGCCCGCCAACTGCTCCAACAAAAATCGATCGTAAGGCTTGTCGCTATTGAAAGAATCGATGACGTAGTCACGATACTTCCATGCGTTCGGCTTCGGACCGTCTCGTTCGAAACTATTGGTTTCTGCGTAGCGGACCAAATCAAGCCAGTCGCGAGCCATGCGTTCACCGAATCGCGGATCGGCCAAGAGCGTATCAACTAGCTCCTCATAGGCTGCCTCACTCGGGTTACTCGCGAATCGTTCGACGGTCTCTAGATCGGGCGGTACTCCGATGCAATCAAAAAACAATCGGCGAACGAGCGTTCTCGGTTCAGCCAACAGTGCAGGCTTCAACGAGTATCTATTCCATCGGTCG
>JAYVPE010000195.1:0-7517 GCA_043757575.1 Pirellula sp. | reverse complement strand
TCCGCCGTCGTGATTCGCGACGGCGGAGCGTCGCGGCACACTGCAGGAACTGTTTGATATAGTGCGATTTCGTAGGCTTCTTGCGTCTTAAAGTCATAGGACTTTCTGGTAATCAGTTTAACTTTGTTATTGGAACCCTCTACTGATCCAGAAGATAACAATCCACCTGCTCTAAACCAATTCAAAATTAGCTCGCGTTTGAGCAGTAGCCATCTCGCTCTTTTAAGGATCGGTTCGTAACCGCCTTGCTTGATGCAAGCGATGATGCCCAGTTTCGCCTAAAGGACAAACAACAGTGATGCTAGTCCGATTCCGATTCACTTAGCAACCGACGAAAAGTACTCCGAGCATGATCGTAGGCGGATTGGGCATCCGCCAATTCGTCCGCCTTATAAGTACGTTCCTTCGATTTCCAGCATTGTTCGACCCCGTCGATGCACCACTGAGCACTGCGTCGGCTGGCGCGGATCGGTTGATCTTTTACTATGACAAAAACTGGATTGGTATGCGACGAGAAGGCGATTCGAAGTGCGATCCAACTGCTACGGTCGATCTTGACGTTGTCGAATACGACTTCATTGATCGTGCCGTCCGCAGTGATCTCCTGAGAGGCGACTGGGTAGGCGTTCACGATCAGCTCGATTTTCACATTACGTCTTTTTGGAATGCGGGAGTGTTCAAGATTCCAAGAGCGAAGCCCGCGACGATCGGGGGTAATCAAAGGAGTTTCCGGTAGGAGCGCAGCCACTTTTGCGCTTGCCGTTACCGTTCCAGACGTTGAAAGACGAATCTCGCTGCCTTTTTCGCCGACGGCGACGTCGTTGACTTGGAAATCCATGAGGTGACTACGACCTTCGGACACATAGTTGCGCCCCTGTCGAATGCCCTCGCACCAAGCATCGTAGTCGAGCTTGCCGTCGAGTTTGACGTAAGACCTTCCTAATCCAACGCGTTCGCCGGTGATACAGGGAAAATCAGTCTCGCCACTTGCGCGAACACGATAGCCAACATTGAGCGAATGATACCACATGTTCAATTCCGAATAGTAGTTCGTGTCGACGGTTGAAATGAAGTCGACAGCCGGAGTCGGCTTTCCATCAGGTCCGTCGACCTCGTGAGTGATGTCTACAATAAACTCGTTGGCACCAATGCCGTTATACGGAGGGATGACGTAATTCGGAAGTTCCTGGGGGCGAACATCCAGGCCGTTGCCACTGTGGGCCGGGCCACAAACTGCGCCTTGTTTTTTTGCCCACTTGAGCGTGTTGAGGCCCAAGGTTGGCCAATGTTGTTTTGAATCGCCACCCGGATACATCTGATCTTTTAAACGCAGAAGGCACAGGTGACCCGATTGATGGGAGCCGAAACCCGATACCTCGATATCATATCGCAAAATATACGGGTAAGTGGAAACGGCATCGTCCTTGCCGGTAAAGAATTTCTTCTGGTAATCGAAACAAGGCCCCCAAGTTAGATTGCAGCCGACCTTCAGATCTTCGCCTAGAATTTGTCGGAGCATGTCGGAAGCATGGACCCCTTCTGATGGATTCGTGTAATGCGCGCATCCTGCCGCGTGAATATGGTGATCGCCGGACCACCATAAGCGCTTGGCAGGGTCAACCCAACGGTTCAAGACGACGCGGACGGTTCTGGGATCTTCTCCAACTTGAAAAGTGGAGTGCCCGATGAGGTATTCGGGGCCACGCGAGTATTCCAGAGTGTATTCGCCGGCCGGAAGCAGTATCGACTCGCCACTCTCCCGATAGACCTGTGGGTGGAAAAAGAAATCAGGTGCGAGGCGTTTGGACTGCGACGGGTAAACGTTCGACTTCATATCGCGGATGGTCAATCCGGCAGTCACCGGCTGGCCCTCTTCATCTCGTATATCAAACGTCACCTTGATGGCTGCGGCAGCACTAAAGAGGATGCTGGTCTCCGATCGAAATCCGACATCCTGTGTTCCCTGTCCCACGTCAAATGAAACCATTGCGGCGCGTTTACCAGGGTCACGACTATAGATTTGGATAATCCGATACTCCAGTTCTAGGCCCGAAAGAGTTTCCCGAAGCGGCCGTCCATTGAACATTTTAACTTCGCACCAGCGGTCGCGAATCTCGTTTTGACTAATCTTTTCTTTGGGCTCGGGATATTGCGTTTGATAGACATTGCCAGCCTGGGGACTCGAAACCTTTAGCTCAGCTGTCACACCTGCTTGATTGTGAACTTTTACGAGGAACTGCGTCCATCCTTGCTCGAACAAGTTGGGTCTGGCGAGACCGGGAGCCACCTTAACACGCGATTCCGGATTGATATCCACGGACAGCAAACAAAGCTTGTCCAACACAGCCTGAACTCCAGCGATCAACTTGGCGTCGTCTTCCAACTTTAGGGAATCTTCCAAGGCTTTCCGTTCCGCCGACTGCAATGGAGTGCCGGTAAAATCGAGCGCCTCGATCAACTGTTTTATATGAACGGATAGAGGCTGAGCGGCAACGTTGCTGACCAGCGATAGAGTGTTTTCCTGAGCGCTGACGTGCGACCAGCGACAAGACAGAATCAAGCACACGATTACGAAAGCTGAGAACGGTTTGACAATCATCGAATCACCCTTCTGCGAGTGGAGTCATACAAACTGCGAAATGGTCTTTAGAATGATACTCGTTATCCTGACGGCGACTCAATACATTCTGGACTATTATGTGCAAGAACTCGACAATCTGGCTTCGTTAAAACACTTACGAAAAAACCTTGCTCACGAATTCGCCGTCACTGAGTTTGGTCCTAATAAGCTGCCCTGGTTTCACGTGCTCGATGCTCATGATCACCTTTTGGCTTTCTGCATCCAAAGTTACCGAGTAACCGCGAGCAAGCGTTTTCAGCGGACTGATTGCATCGAGAACTTGCGATACTCTTTCCAACTGTTCGGTCCTCGCCTGCACAAGCCCATCGATCGTGTTGTCCAACGACTCATGCAAGTCATCTAAAAGCTGTGTCGGTGTCTCCAGCAATCTTTCCGGCGACTGAAGCACCGGTCGGCTTGCAAGCGATTGGAGTCTCATTTCTGACTGGCTCAGACGATGAATCAGCAGCGAGTCGAGCCGACGTTGAACTGCAGCAAGTGTTTCGAACACTTCGTCGCGGTTAGGAACAATCCGTTCGGCCGCCTCCGATGGAGTGAGGGCTCGCACATCGGCAGCCAAGTCGCAGAGCGTTACGTCGATTTCATGCCCGACTGCGGATACGGTTGGCAATGGGCAAGCGGCGACAGCTCGCACGACGACCTCTTCGTTAAAGCACCACAGGTCTTCCAAGGAACCACCGCCTCTACCTACTACCAATACATCGAGCGCAGGTATCAAAAGCGCAGCGACTCGAATCCCTTCAGCAATTTCTAAAGCAGCGCCATCGCCTTGGACTCGCGACGGAATGATCAGGACACTCGCGCCAGGCCAACGTCGTTTGAGTACTTGAGTAAAGTCATGAATGGCCGCACCACTGGGACTGGTAACGAATCCGATGCGAGTTGGAAAAGCTGGCAATGACTTTTTACGCTCAGGCGCGAAGAGCCCTTCCTTTTCGAGTTTAGTATGCAGTCGACGAAACGCGGCTTGCAGTGCCCCGAGCCCCTGTTGCTCCAGGCGAGTAATGATCATCTGATAAGTGCCGCGTGGCCCATAGACTTCAATGCGACCTTGAACCAATACCGCCATTCCCTCTCGGAGGTCCAATCCGATACGTTCGAACGTCGACCGCCAGAGCACGGCGGAGACTTGACTGGTTGCATCTTTAATTGTCAAGTAAACATGACCTGAAGCCGATTGGTTGAGGTTTCCAATTTCGCCTGCAAGCCAAAACGTAGGTACCGATTGTTCGATCGCATTTTTCACCCAAGCGTTGAGTTGCGCCACGCTGAGCGGTGTATCCGAACTGGTACCAGGCGGAGCGTTAGCTGGTTTTTTTCCAGGCGTCTTCGCTGGTGGATTGCGTTGGCTCGAATCGGCATTCGGTTGTTCGCCAAAAAATGCATCCGCATCCTCGCTCCATAAAAAACCTGTCACAGTTGAATCGCTCCCTTTGGAACAGGATAAAAACCTCGTTCGCCGACTCGCATCGACCCGTCCGCCGCCCAAGTTTCGGCTTCTTGCGTTACCGCCACGAGCAACGATTCGATATAGAGCCGGTAGTCCTCACTCTCGTCTTTACTCAACTTGCGGGGAACTCTAATGGCAGGTCCAAGGACTATTCTTGCTCTGGAACTAGGTCGGGGTATTGCAAACTTATCCCAAGCGCCCGTATTTCGCCATGGCCGATCGAATCCACAACCCAACGGAACAATTGGAATTCCCAAGAGCCCTGCGAGGAACACACAGCCACTCGATAGCTCGCGTCGTGGTCCTCGTGGACCGTCCGGAGTAATGACGAGACTTGTGCCTTTATTATTCCGCCTGATCTGCAATATCGCTTGAACGCCACCGCGTGATGTGGAGCCGCGAACTGTTTTGAAACCAAATTGACTGATGACTTCCGTCAGCCAATGCGCATCGCGATGCTGACTCAGTAGCATAGTGACATCGCAGCCACGACGATTGCAAGGAGGCAACGCAAGATACTCGTGCCAAACAACAAATATGGCAGGGCCATCGAAGCTCGCAAGAGCAGGATCCATCTTTGGTTCATAACAAGCGATGCGAGAATCAAGTGTTCTCATCCAAGCTCGTATGCCGAATGCCAACAGCGTCCCACCCCAGCGCATTGTCATGCGTTGGAAGTCGAATTTAGGGAATTGCATTACTCGCTGAGTGGCCATTGGCCTGAAAAAACTTCGACCGCCGGTCCGGTCATAAATACATGATTACTTTGCTCGTCCCAACGCAATCGCAATTGGCCACCTCGCAACGAATTGAGAATCTGTCGATCGGTGTGTCCCGTCAAAACGCCTGCTACGCATACAGCGCTGGCTCCGGTTCCGCACGCCCAGGTTTCGCCAGACCCACGTTCCCAGGTGCGTTGTCGAACTTCACCAGGCGACAACACCTCAACGAATTCGACGTTTGTTTTTTTTGGGAACCGATCGTCGCGTTCAATCATTGGACCGATTTCAAGAACCAGTTCATCGGTCGCTTCAGGAACGAATATCACGCAATGTGGGTTGCCCATCGAAACACAGGTCGCAAAAAGCGTATGCCCTCGAAACTCAATGGGGCAATTAATGACATGCGTTTTTGCGCTTTCTCCGAGCGTTGTCGGAATTTGGTCAGCCTCTAGCCTGGGTGGTCCCATGTCAACTGTGACTTGAGAGACTAGACCATTCTCAATGGCAAGAACGAGCGAAAGAACTCCCGCGCCCGTTTCGATGGTGAGCGATTTTTTCTTGCAGATCGAATGATCGTAAACGTATTTTGCAACGCATCGAATTCCGTTTCCACACATTTCGGATTCGCTACCATCGGCATTGAACATTCGCATTCGTGCGTCTGCATGTTCACTTGGGAGGATCGCAATCAATCCATCGCCTCCGATTCCAAAACGGCGGTCGGACACTTGAACCGCCAATTGAGGCAGATCGAGCGGCAAGGATTGATCGAATCCACTGACGTAGACATAGTCGTTGCCAGCACCATGCATCTTGGTGAATTTCAAAAAGGAAGCCATGCTGTTTGTCGAGGTTGAGGAGACGTTACCCAGGTAATTTAAAATCGGGATCCGCGATTCCCCGAATGAGTTCCGACAGGCGGCTATAAAGCTGGAGCATCAATTGCCATGTGGCTAAATCGACATTGATCGATGCGCGTTTGTCATTTATTTTGACCGCATCGACGACTTCACCGATGCGAGCATGGAAATACTCAAAGAGTTCCGCCAATTGTGCGGCTTGGCTAGGACTAAGTCGTTCAGGTAATTGGGGTGGCTGATTGAGATCTCGCAACGCGCGAACGGAATCTGCCAGCTCAGAATCCAAATCAAAATCGCCGCTATCGTTTTTCTTGATCAAGCGGGAGTCTTCGACCGCTGTAAGACTTTCTTGAACGCGCGAGCTGATTTGGTCATGCGTCCCAAAAAGCAACAAGCTTCGACCGACAGAAATAATGTCACCGAAGCGCAAGATACGGAGCTGGCAATCCTGACCATTGACACGCGTTCCGTTGGTGCTCTCCAAATCGGTGAGCACCAAATGATCGTTGTCTTCTTGGATTTTGCAGTGAAATCGACTAATTCGCTCGTCGTTAAGTTGGATCGAATTACCTTCTTCCCGACCGATTGAGATCGGCGTTTTTAGGTCCGCATAAGTGCGGCCTCGATCAGCCCCTTGAACAACACGAAGCGTCAATCTAATCATTGCAGTCTCAAGACGTAGATCAGCCTGTCCCCAAGCTGACGAAAAAAACCGGTTCGTTACGCTTCCAATCCAATGTCTTCCAAAACCAATGGCGAGGTGGATTCCACTATCATATCCGGTCTACGTGTGAAGGTGGGCAATCCTGCCCCAGCCAAAACATTGTCGAGCGAATCCTGACTTTTTGCCACAATCGAATCTCGTGTCATGCCGCCGAAATTGCTTGCATGACCAAACGCGGTAATCGGGCCGTCAAAGCCATTCTTGTTCAATACCGAAACGATTCTTACGTTGTCGATTACGCCGCTCGTACCAGCCAATTGACGCATCTTGAGGCTCGCATCCGCTACGCTTGGCAACACTTCTGCATCCGCCAGTCGCAACACGGCAACTCGATTGCCGGGAATAGTCGCTAATTGTTCAAAAGTTCCTCCACCAACAATCCAATTGAAGGAATCGATAACCAATCCAACACTTTGGTTGGGGCAAGCGTTGAAGAAGGCCAAGAAACTCTCAACGTCTTGAATAAACTTGAACTGGCGGTTTTCTCGGTTTTCAATTGCAGTCGAAAAATACAACCCAAGCATTACTTTGTTTGCAGCGAAAATTTCGGCAATGCGATCGACTCGTTTGCGAAGAACTTCGAAATACTCCGGGAACGGCAGTCGGTCTGTCGCCGCTGGCAATCGCAGAAAACCAGCCCGAGCATTGACTTTACCTGCAATTTCAATGGTCGCCGGTAGCAATGCAAGGGTTTTTTCAAAGGTCTCGTCATCGCTATCCAAATCGATCGGTGTTTCGAATCCGCTTACCAACATTTTGGCACTCAGCAAATAGCGAGCAGCCTTTTCAAATTCGCTGCGCTGTGTTCGCTTCACTAAATCGACGATATCGATGTCCAAACCGCGAAACCCGTAGGTCATTGCCAATTCGATCAGTTCGCTTTGTCGCCCAGAAACACCCAGCACAGTCGCGTTTAAATTCTTGTACATTCAGCCAATCTCCCAAATAAAACACGCGTGCCACGGGCCGGGTTATCCAACCATCGACGCACGCAAAAATTGTCTGCAGGCCCGGAAATGCTTCATGGCCTTGGATTACGACTCCCAATGAGCCCTAAAATGCGAAAAACACCCTTGAATGGGTGGTGAATCCGCATTCGGATGAGTATTGCAGAAAAACC
>JAYVPE010000194.1:0-7529 GCA_043757575.1 Pirellula sp. | reverse complement strand
GTTGACGGCAGCCGACTTGCTACAAACCGATTGGGATTCATCCTCGGATTCGAATGCGACAACAAGTGAGATTGTTGTGGTTACTGATTTTCAGAATGGGTCTGATTTGGCTAAGCTCGAGGAATACGCTTGGCCAGCCTCCTGCAGAGTGCGCATTGAGAGAGTGGAGTCGGACGTGAAAGGCAATGCGAGAGCTACTCTGTTGACCGCCGATGAGTCGGATGGCAGGAATCGCTTGCCAAAGGGGAGTGAGAGTGGGGCTAACCTCCTGGGCGGGGAAATTAATGCACCCCAAACAAATGACGCTGAGAAGCTTCGGGTTCGCGTTACGAACGCTTCCAACTCTCATTCGGATGCACTACGTTTACAGTGGCTCGACGAGCAATTGCGACCCATAGAAAATTCTGCAACAGCTTGTCAAGTACCGTCTGGAAGCTCGTTGATGGTGCGAATACCTTTGCCGCCGAAGGGTTCGCTGGTGTTGGAACTCGATGGGGATAGTTCGGAATTTGACAATCGCTACTATATCAGTCGCAGCGAACCTATCGAGTCGAGATTGTTGTGTGTAGAAGCTGCATCGAGAGCGCCGGATGAATCGCTCGGCTATTTTTTGCGCCAGTTACCGCTGAGCGATGCAACTCGAACGGTCACGTTTCAATCGAGGGAACCAGCATCGCAAGAGCCATGGCCGTCGGTGGAATCTTCACCGTTGATCGTTGCTTCACATAATTTGAGCAGTTCGGATCTGGATGGCTTGGCGATTTATCTAAATCAAGGTGGGCATTTATTGTGGGTATGGGATTCATTGGCTTCGACACAGTCAGGAGAATTGACGAGCAAACCCTTTGATTACACGATCGGGCTTGAAAAACTATCTGGAATGAGCGACTTTAAAGTCTCGGAAGCAAAAGTGCGGCAATATGCAATGTTGGAATCAATTGATTTTAAGCATCCGTTGTTCGCCGATCTTTCGGACTCCAAATTCAATGATTTTTCGAAAATACGTTTTTGGAAGCATAGGCAATTGGAATCGCAACAGTTTGACGCATGGCGAGTTTTGGCGAAATTCGATGACGGTTCGCCGGCGTTAATTTGCAAGGAACAAGGAACTGGAAAATTTTGGATTCTTCTGGCTGGGTGGCAACCCAGTGAGAGCCAATTCGCTTTGTCGACCAAATTTGTACCGTTTATTTCCGGCTTGTATCGAATGGCTACTCACGTCATTCCAGATCCCTCGTTCTATCGGGTAGGAATGTCTCTAAACATCCCAAGTGATCATCGAATCCTTGATCCTGCGGGAAACGAAGTCAGAGGTGAAGGTCTCGATGGAAAAGCCATTAGGACGATTGTGTTTTCCGAACCAGGCATCTACCGCCGAGTAGTCCCTGGCGGTGCAGAGTCCTTACTTGCCGTCAATCTGGTGGAATCGGAGAGCAATACTTCGATTGGTGGTTTGGAACGATTAGAAAAGCTAGGCGTTGTGATGTCTGACCGCAGACCAACAATAAAGAAGGATGCTGTGCGTCGACAATTGCGAGCCGTCGAGCTCGAATCGCAGCAGGGTTGGTGGCGTTGGGTAATTGTCGGTGTCATTGGAGTCCTCGGTTTGGAATCATTATTGTGCATTCGAAAGGCTAGTTGAGTATGGATCCGCAAATTGCATATTTACTTTCGTGCGTTGCAAACCGATTCCGTACGGTTCATTTCGCTAAGTTACTAGCCGTTTGTTGGCTCATTATCGCCGTCGTTGCGATTGGGCTTTCGCAGCTCGGTACGCTTCCAAAACTCAACGGCTGGTATTTCCTAGCTACGATCGGTGTCATTGCCAATCTATGGTTGGGATGTAGGTTTTTGTATCGAGATCGACGTTGGATTGCCAATCGTATCGAGGAACAATTCCCTTCGCTCAAACAACGCTTGATTACAGCAATCCAAACGGAACAACTCAGTACGTCCAGTTATTTGAGTAGAGCCTTGGTCGACGAGACGATCAATCATTCTCGAACCAACGATTGGAAACAAACCATTTCCACCCGCAGCATGCGAGGCGCATGGATCTCCCAGTTTTTAGCGTTAGCGTTGGCTGCGGTGACCGGCTTCTTTGTCTATTCAAACGAGAGCTTTTGGAAAAAAGCCGTTTTGAAACAGATGTCCTTGGTGGTTGATTCCGGTTCTATCCAAGTTGAGCCCGGAGATACCGAAATTGAACGCGGAAGCGATGTTGTTATCAGCGTTCGATTTGCAAATGAAGTTCCAGATGAGGCTTGGATCGATTCGGAGCACAAGACAGGTGAAAAGGCCCGTCATGCGATGCAACGAAGCCTTAAAGACCCTTTGTTTGGAGGTTATTTACGAAACCTTCAAATCGATCAGTCGTATCGAATTGATTACCTGACAGGCGCGAGCTCGGTTTTCAAGATTAAGGTCTTCGAGTATCCAGCTCTGACGCAAAGCGATGCGAAGATTGAATCCCCAAAATACTCTAAACTTTCGGACAAGGAGATCGCGGATACTCGCCGCGTATCTGTTGTGGATGGAGCTACCCTCACCTGGAAATGCCAAATGAACAAGCCCGTTTCGGTAGCAGAGTTAGTCGACCAAACTGGCAATACGACTCTCTTAATTGCATCTAAGGACAATCCGCTAATGTACGAAGCGAGCTTTGTCATGACTGAGTCGCAACGATGGAAGATTCGGCTGGTCGATCAGGATCAGCGAGCAACGAAATTTGAAGAAGAGTTGTCAGCCAAAGTGATCCCAAACGGGCCGCCAGAGACGAAATTGGTCCGTGCGCAGGATCAAAATGTATCTGCGCTTCAAGAATTGCAAATGCAAGCGACCGCCAAGGACGACTTTGGGATTCAGCGATCGGGCCTGACCTTTATGCTTGGTGATGCGGAACCGACAGAGGTTACCATTCCAGTCGGCGAAGCTAGAGCGGGCAAGGTAGAGCTATCGCACTTGATCGATATGGAAGCATTGCAAGCCAAACCGGATCAACTGCTCAGCTACTATTTTTGGGCTGAGGACCTCGACCGTGATGGGGAGTCTCGGCGGGTGGATGGCGACATGTTCTTTGCCGAAGTACGTCCCTTTGACGAAATTTTCCGAGAAGGTGAAAGCATGTCTTCGGAACAAAAGAAACAGCAAGAACAACAAAAGCCAAGCGAGGGTGCCCAAAAGGCCGAGGAGTTGGCAGAGCTTCAGAAGCAAATTATCAGTGGAACATGGAATGTGGTTCGACGCGAAAAGCCGAAGTCAATCAGCAAATCGTTTGCCGCTGACACACAACTCTTGGTTGAGTCGCAGCAAGAGGCGTTCGAAATGACCGACAAACTAGCTGAGAAAATTGAGGACGCACAATCTGAAAAGTATCTTGAGCAAGTGCGCGATGCGATGACGGCGGCCAAAGATCTACTCGGAAATGCGTCGATTGATTCTGATCTGATGTCCCTACGCGCTGCACTCCGAAAAGCACGTGAAGCCTATGAGGGGTTGTTGAGACTCCGAGCACGTGAGCACCAGATCGTTCAGTCGCAACAGCAGCAACAGAAGTCTTCGAAAAGCGGCGCTCAAAAGAATCGCCAGCAACAAATCGATCAGTTGAAATTGAATGACGATGAAAATCGATACGAGACGGAACAGAAAGCGGATGCGGCTGAACCTACGGCAGAGCGAGAGACTCGGCAAGTGATGAATCGGCTCGCCGAGCTTGCAAAGCGCCAAGACGACCTCAACGAACAGATCAAGAATCTGGAAACTGCTTTACAGGAGGCCAAGACCGAGGAAACAAAGAAAGAGCTTGAGGAACAGTTGAAGCGGTTACGAGAGAACCAAGAGGAGCTTTTGCGTGACTCTGACGAAGTGCTCGAGCGAATGAACCAGCCAGAAAATCGACAAGCGATGGAGGGAGCCCGCGAACAAACGGAGCAAGCGCGAAGCGACATGCAAAAATCATCCGAAGCCTTATCCAAGGGTGAGACCTCGCCGGCGATTTCTTCCGGCACTCGGGCTCAGCGACAGATGGACGAGACAAAGGAACAGTTGCGACAGTCCTCGTCGATTCAGCTCGAGAGGACGATGCGTGATTTGGTTCAGGATGCAAAGCGAATAGAGGAGCAGCAAAAAAAGCTCGATCAAAAGATCCCATCTGCCAGCCGGACTTCCGATCCAAAATCAGATGATGCGAACACGCTAAATCCTTCCGATGAATCCGCATCACCACTACGACCCGAAGGGGATTTTGCAGCAGAACAGTCTACGCGAAAGGACTGGCAAGAGCAAAAGAAAGACCTAAAGCAGCTTCTAGAGAAGATGCAGGAAACAGTATCAGAAGCCGAGTCTAGCGAACCGTTATTGGCCGAGAAGTTGTACGAGTCCTTTCGTGAGAGTAAGCAGAAGGGACTCGAACAACGCATGGATCAGATTCCTATTCTTGTTGAGCGTGGGCTCGAAGAGCCTGCCCGCCGTGTGGCCAATGAATTAAATGATGGAATTCGCTCCCTCAAAGAAAATATAGAGAAGGCTGCAGAGGACGTATTAGGCAGCGAGGAGCAATCGTTGAGGCGAGCTCTTGCAGAACTGGAGCGTGCACGGCGGCAACTTGACACAGAACTCAACGCTCGCGATTTAACTCCAGTCGGAGAGCAAACGTCAGGTAACCGAAACGGAGGTGCTTTACAACTTTTGGCACCTAGCTCTTATACGAATGGACCGTTAACGGGCGAGAATTATTCGAATTGGGTGGATTCGTTGCGCGATGTCGAGGAGTTGGTTAGTGATCCTGAAATGAAGGCGGAAGCGGCAAGGATTCGCGGGGCAGCCCGCGAAATGCGTGTTGACTACAAGCGACATTCCAAGGAACCGCAATGGCCATTGGTTCGTAAACTGATTGCAGAGCCAATTGGACAGTTGCGAGAAAGGCTCCAGGAAGAACTGCTGCGTAAATCCTCCGAACGCAATGCCATCGTACCCGTTGACCACGATCCGGTTCCAAGTAAATATCAACAGCAGCAGGATCGCTATTATGAAAACCTTGGGGGCGCTAAGAATCGATGAAAAAGGGATCGCAAAACTCGAACCTATTTGATTATTTAGGATTTCAAGATATCGTTTTCGGAAACCCAGAGTGGTTCTATGCTGTTGTGTTGGTGGCCGCGTTCTTGGCTGTCTTTACCATGTGGTCGTATCGACGAAGCGCGATGCCACTCAAATGGAAATGCCTAGCTGTTGCGCTGCGGATCATTGGGATCGGGTTGTTGCTAATTTGTTTACTTGAACCGTTAGGATCATTGCGACGTCCAAAATCGCAGGCAAACGTTTTTGCCGTTTTGATGGACAACAGTCAAAGTATGGGAATCTTAATGCAAGAGGCGGCGAAAGGTGGTCGAATTGATCTTGAGCCAAGTCTGAGCGATGAAGCTGACTGGCAAAGACAGTTAGCTGACCAATTCCGAATGCGTCGTTACGTTTTCGATTCGGCGCTGGAACCGGTCGATACCTTCGTCGGACTGCGTTCAGCGGGAAACGAGTCTGCACTGTTTCATTCGTTACAATCGCTGAGTGATCGATATCAAGGCCAACCGCTCGCTGGAGTCTTGCTTTTTTCTGATGGAAATGCAACCGATCGCAAGCCTGATGAAGAACTCTCCAAACTTGGTTTTCCAATTTATCCGGTGCGCATTGGAACCTCTATCAATCAGCGTGATGTCATCATTTTGTCGACAACGACTCGTCAATCCGATTTTGAAACTGCACCGGTCACCCTTCATGCAAACGTGACACATAAGGGGTTTCAGGGTGAAGCTGTAATCGTCGATCTACTTGACGGAGGCAGCAAGATCGTTCAATCACAATCGATCAAGATGAAAAACGATGGCGAGCCTGTGCCTGTTGAATTTCGGTTTCGACCCGATAAGTCAGGTGTGCAGGGTTTTCAAGTTGTTGTGCGCCGCGAACTCGCAATGAGCTCCCAGGGTGAGTCGAATTTGAATGACCGAAACGTGGAGGTGACTTTGGGAAACAACCGACGCTTTCAAGTTGTCGATCGAAGACGCGGTCCGTTTCGAATACTTTATTTGGCCGGTCGCCCTAATTGGGAGTATAAATTCCTCAAGAGAGCATTAGATGAGGATGACGAAATTCGACTGACATCGCTTATCCGTATCGCTCGAAAGGAGCCTAAGTTTAGCTTTCGCGACTCGAGAGTCGATTCATCGAACCCACTGTTCTCTGGTTTTGAGGGCATCTTAGACGAAGAGAAGGCTAAGTTCGATGAACCGGTTTTTGCAAGGCTTGGTTTGACAGAGGCAAACCAAATGCAGAAAGGGTTTCCGAGAGATGCCGACGAACTATTTGAGTATAGCGCCGTCATCATTGATGATCTTGAGCATGAATTTTTGACACAGGATCAGCAGTCGCTGCTGAGGCAGTTTGTAGCAATTCGAGGCGGCGGACTCTTGGTACTTGGTGGTCAGGAATCCATGCGTGGCCGAGGGTTCGCCGATTCGGTCTTGAGTCAATTGCTGCCTATTTACTGCGAAGAAGGCTCAACAAAGTCCACTGAAGATTCCTTTGTCGCTGGGCCGCATTCGACGATACGGTATCAGTTAAGTCGCGAAGGCTGGTTGCAACCCTTTTTGCGGTTGGCTGACAATGAACTTGCAGAACGCGAGCGATTGGATCGAATGCCTTCATTCCAGGTGCTCAATCGGATGAGCAAAGTAAAACCCGGCGCATCGGTTTTGGCCGATGCAACCATCGATGGAAAAGAGAAAGTGCCCGTATTCATTTCACAGCGATTTGGAAAAGGGCGAACTGCCACCTTCATGATTGGCGATATGTGGCGATGGGGGTTGCATCATGAGGGTTCTGGTGCGTCGCCGCTCTTTCAAGCATGGCGTCAAATGATACGCTGGATGATTGCTGACGTTCCAAAATCGATTCAAATGCATTTGGGCGAGTCCCGCGGAAGCAGTAAAGTTGCGAACCTTCTCGTTCAAGTAAAGGGTAAGGATTTCAAGTCGATCGACAATGCCCGCGTCAAGATTTCCGTCACGTCGCCGAGCGGAACCACAATCGAGGCCAATGCCGAATCGTCCCCGATGACAGCGGGGCAATACGATGGAATATTCGTGGCCGAGGAGGAGGGTGTATACACTGCTACTGCGGAAGTTACCTCACCGGACGGAATCCAACTTGGAACCTCACAACTCGGTTGGGTCTATCAACCGTCTGCATCTGAGTTCCAGTTTCTTGGGGAGAATTTGGCTAACTTACAAAGCATTGCCGACGAGACCGGTGGATCCATGATTAACTGGACTGATTTGGATTCCTTTGTTGCAAACGTTCCGTCGGCACGTATCCCGGTCACGGAGACCAAAATTTATTCTTTGTGGCATCAGAGTTGGGTGTTGATATCTGCACTAGCCTGTATTTGTTTTGAGTGGGGGCTGCGACGGCGCTATGGCATGGCATAAGTTGTTTTGGTTAGGTAGTGTCCTTTTATTGATTTACGCTGAATCGCTGAA
>JAYVPE010000193.1:0-28042 GCA_043757575.1 Pirellula sp. | reverse complement strand
ACAATTTGATGTTGGACAGTACGGAATTGTGGCTGTGGCAAAACAAAGGTCGGCGTTTGTGGCCACCATACCTGCCAGGGATCGTAGGTGATGTTCTGCAACGATAGTCCTTGATTCGGAACGCATGTTAAACCCATGCCAGGGTACAAGATACTTTCGAAGCAATAACCCGCGTTGCCTTGAAAGGTTTGTATTCTCCATAACTGATCAGCCCTATTGTTGATAGGGAGCAGCGAAATTGGAAAAGGAGAGTTTGATCGCCGAACCCCACCCCCACCGAATGCACCATTTTGAGGATTGAGTCTACCGTTGCGAGCGAAGCCGTCGGGGGTATTGGCAAGTCCTATGGCCAGCCAGTCGTTTTGATGTCGTTGCTGCAATCGAACGATGTTGTCAGCGACAGGTGTGATGTACCAGGCAGAGTCCTCTCCTGACGGTTGATTGGCGAAGCCAAACTGATTGCCGTCTCGGATGCCGAGAAACTGTCGGTCGTTGGCGGTCCCTACCGACAGATGCATGGCCGTAATATTTGACAGATTTTGCAAGTTGCCGGCTTGGCCATTGGAATTGGAAGTAGTCCCCAAAATCTGCTGGTCCTGTGCGATGCAAAGAGAACGCCACTGAACCGCTAGCAGAGACAACAAAAAAAACGTACAGACCATTGCGCGAGTGTTTAGGCAACGACTTGCGCTGGACATGCAATGAGTCAACATGATCCATACTCCTCTGAGGAATGGGTTATCCCAATTTCATTATCAACGATTCGAAAGCTAGTCTAGACCGGTGTTCGTTGCTGTGGCTGCCTTTTAATTTGAGTTCGAGATCGACGAGCCAAGTAAGCATTTCTTTCGCGCGCGATCGGCCGATTCGCTTTAGCCTCGACTCGGCCTTAGTCACATCAAATCGATTGAATCCAGCTCGCTCCAAAGCGACCGACAACGCCATTTTACTTTCAACCCGTTCGGATTGCTCAATTAGTTTAGCAGCCAATCCATATCGTCGTAGTGACCAAGAGACTTGGGCCATCAGTCCGACCACATTTTGCCCGGCGGTTAGCAGGTTATCAAGCTGTTCGATAGCCGTAGCGACTTGCCCGTCTGCGATAGCATCCGACAATTCCCAGGCGGTTTGGGTTCTCCAACCCCCTACCAATTCCGAGACACGCTTATCCGTCACTTTTCGGTTGCTATCTGCAAATAAAGCCAGTTTAGCAATTTCGCAGTCAATGAGTCCACAAACACCTCCAATGCGATCGACAATGAGCGCGCTCTGCTTTTCTGTGAGGGACAAAGCATGTTTGGAATTTGCCCAAGCGACCACCCATTTTTGAATGGCCTTTTCATCAGGCGGATTACCCCAGGAGGATTTTTGTGGCGGCGTGCATTTGACGAGCTTTCCCTTTTTTGAGATCAGTTTGTAAAGCGTTGTATTAGCGGCAAGAGTTTGAAGCTCCAAGATAAGGCATGTGTCCACGGCTGCTTGGTCCGTCCAACGTTCCAATGGCTCGCGGTTCTTACTGACAAATTTGTCTCCGTTCCGTACAATTGCGACTTTGGTTCCGCCATCGTCAAAAAGCGACCGTGTTGCGAGCTCGTCATGAACATCGCGCCACTGATCTATCTCTCCGTCAAAAGAGCGGATCGTTTCGGACTCGATTCCGGATCCGGTGGTCAAATGATTGATCGCGGTACGGCGAAGGAAATCGTCGGAACCGAAACATGCGACGACCGTTGGTAAGGGCAATGCAATTGCGGATTCCAAAAAGTCGAATGCTGGATCGACTGGAGTCGGTTTTTCCGCTGCCGTCTTTGCTGCCATGTTTCACTTACTCAGGGGGGCGCGGAAGATCGCTCTGCGATCGTTCGGGACGTAAAACGCAGTGGAGTTACGATTGCGGAGCAATCGGCCACATCAAAGCCCATGCTTCCGTTTTACCAACCTACCGGTCGATGGTCTATCACTCATGACCTCAATTTGCGACGAACAGCGAGGATTTCCGATTGTCAGGAAAAATCCGAGGGCTTGGTTTCCCCATTCGCCGCGACTTCGATACAATCTGGCAATTGATTGAATTTTGCCCATTCGCCAAACTTGTCCAGTCCATTAGCCCACGCTTCGAGCCATGTCCAACACAAAAGTCCGCGGAACTGTTCATGTAATCGAAGACACCAAGTCATTCGGCCAAAAAGGATTTCGAAAGCGACTTGTTGTTCTCGAGCAACAGAATGGTCGATTTGCCAATTATGTCCCGCTGGAATTTACCAACGATGCATGCGATGCGGTCGACGAATTGAAGCTTGGCGACGAGGTTGACGTAACATATCGCTTAAGTGGTCGCAAATGGCAAAAGGATCCCACCAGCGAAGTCAAATATTTCCTAAGTGCCGAAGCGATGGGTTTCAACAAGGTTGGAGCGGGAAAAGTTGGTCAAAGTGACGATGAATTAAACGACGTATTCTCGCAAGCCGCAGCCGACGACGAAGGGGATGCGCCGTTCTAGGTTGCGACATTCTAGATTGCGGCCTTGCCGTGGCTGTTCGGCTGTAGGCACTCGAGCACTCGTTGAGCATGTTTTGTGATGTCGATTTCTTCGAGTATCCGTTCGGAGACTTCGCCCAATTTAGGATTGTCATTGATTGCTTTGACAAGCTTTGCGGAAAGATCGACTAACGAATTCGCTTGGAATAACGTACCCAAACAACGGTCTCCCTCAATCAATTGCATTCGTCGATGCAGCTCAGGAAATGCTCCGTGGTCCGGTTGAACATAGGGGGTGCCAGATGCAATCGCTTCCAAAAGGAATAGCCCCTTCGGTTCGGTGTAAGTCGTTGGCACGCAGAACAAATTGATTGAACTGAGAAACTTGGCTTTCTCATTACGATCAATACTGCCGAGATATTCCCAGCGGTCGCCAAGTCCCGATCGATTCAATTTGGCTTTTTGCTCATTCCAAAAGTCAGCGTGTTGGGAGCCCATCCATCCTGCCAATTTCAACTGAACGTGCTTTGCATCGGGGCGGTCCGCGATTGAAATAAACGCATCTACCAATTGATGCAATCCTTTTTCAGGTGCCATGCGGGCGAGGTAGCCAATCGTGAAAGCCTTAGGGGAAGATTTCGCTCGGCCCATGTTTCGAAAATCAGTTACGTCGATTCCCAGCGGTATCACATGGATCTTGTTCGTTGGTATTTGCAATAACTTAGCCATTCGCTCTGCATAGTCATCCGAATGAATCAAAAAGCCGTCAATATAGGGAACTAAACCTTGCATCAGTTCGATTGCCCTCGTTCGAAAATTGGCAGGTAACGAATCTAGAAAAATGTCGTCTCCTTGGAGAGTAACGTAGACACGGGTCGAGCCCATGCGTTTCACGTCGGGAATGCCACCGCCGAGCAACAAGTTGGTAAAGACCATAACGTCCGGCTGGATATCACGCGCAAGCCAATGGAGTAGTCTTTGGAATTCTTTGCGCTGTCGCCCTTGGGTTCCACGCAGCATGGAGATGGTCAACGCCCCAAGCAAAGCGGGTGACGTCTTGCCCGCGTTCTTGGTGAGGGGATTGATGAGCCAGGATTGGTTGAAAACGCTATCGAGCCATCGCGGCATGTAGACTAACCATGGCATTTTCTGTTGCAAGTAGACATTGACACCGCCCATGAAGATGCGATCGATGCTAACGTCTACTTCGTCGGTGCGGATTGGGGTATATGCAGGGATTAGGATGCAGTCGTGCCCTAGTCGAATGAGCGATTTAGCTAGCGAGTTGTCGTGTAAACAGGAGCCACAAATCATTCCGGCTGCTCCGGCGGTAAGGTAAGCAATTTTCATTGTTGGTTCGTTCGACCTTTTCAAAACCATAAGGCAGGAAGACTTTAACGACTGCTTAGAATTTACAGCATGGCATTGGAGAGATGGGTAGTCTATCCGCTCTGTAAATCAGCATGTGCCGCATGACCGTTGTAAACGAAAAAATTGACGTAAACCTTTATCAGCCATCATTTTTCAAAAAATAGGATGGCATGCTCAAGGGCATTTCATCGATTGGCCGATACCTTCCGTCAACGACGCATCTTACCTTGGTTGTACGTGCAGCCGAGAGGGAAAGATGTGATCCATTGAATTGCCGGTGACCCAGAACTGATCGAGTAACAGGAATACTCGACCGGCAACTATTGTGTTGTGACGAAGGGCTGAGGGGTCTTTCGAAACACGACGAAAAACGGAGAAATGTTAGCTTTACATGGAGGCTATCCTTTTTGAAACGAGGCTAACGAAGTCAATGGCGGTGAGTGAAAGCTTATCGCACAATGCCACGCCAGTAGAGGGCGATTTCGGCGGCGACTTCGTGCGCCGAAACCGGTCTCAACTCAACCGTTCAAGTCGACTTGTGCACCATAGTCAGTGACAATATATACGTAGGGAGATTTGGCTCGATGAAAATGAATATTCTAGTAGGGTCGATTGTACTGAGCGCTAGCCTTTGTGGCCAAAGCTTTGGTGGTGACCTTTTGTCTCGTTTACTCGGTGGTCATGGTTGCGGAGCATCTAGCTCTTGCTGTGATACATCCGTTTGTGATCCATCCTGTGGAGCCGAAATGGCTGCACCCTGTGGATCTGGTTGTGGCGCTGGCCCAAGCTGTGGAGCCGAAATGGCTGCACCATGCGGATCGGGTTGCGGATCGGGTTGCGGAGCAGCTCCAAGCTGTGGCGCAGAGATAGCATCGTGCAATTCAGGCAATTCGTGCTGTGCACCTCGCACGCCACTTCTTTCGCATCTCAGAGGCAAGCTTTGCGGGCTGAAGAGCAGGCTTGCTTGCAGATCTGCTTGTGCACCAAGCTGTGGCGCTGAAGCATGCGATCCATGCGGAGCACCCGCATGCGGCGCAGGCCCAAGCTGTGGCGCAGAGATGGCACGATGCGGATCAGGTTGCGGATCAGGATGCAGATCAGCTCCTAGCTGCGGCGCCGAAATCGCTGCTTGCGATCCTTGCGGAGCTCCATCCTGCGATAGCGGATGTGGCCACAAGCGTGCAAAGCATGGTTTGCTGGCTAAGATTTTCAAGTGCAAAAGCAACAGTTGCTGTGATGCATCTGTAAGCTGCGATTCGTGTGCACCTTCGGGTTGCAACTCGTGCGGCAGTACAGCACCAGCGGCTGCTCCAATGGCTGCTCCAGCACCAGTGGTAGATCCACATGCTTATATGAACACCAAGCGTCATGTCATTCAAGCAAGCAGCACCCGAATTCGTTAATTTCGAATTCTGGACAGCTTGTCGCAAGACATGGACTAATAAAAATCGGCTCGTCACGAATTGTGGCGGGCCGATTTTTTTTTGGTATAGCATGGATAATCCACTTCGCGGATTTATCAGTCGTATCGAACTATTACAGTCAGGCATTCCTATGCGAATCCATCCAGCCGATTTCGTCGACCTACCTACTGCGTCCGGAACGATGCGAACCCACCTGTTTCGCCCCACTGGAACTGGCAAGTATCCGGCTGTCATCCTATTTTCCGAAATTTATCAGATGACCGGTCCGATCGCACGCACGGCAGCATTCGTCGCAGGAAACGGATTTCTAGTCGCGGTTCCCGAGGTATACCATGAGTTTACAAGCGCTGGTGAAGTTTTTGCTTATGATCAGGCGGGTACCGATCGAGGGAACAGGCTGAAGACCACGAAAGAACTTGCAAGCTATGATGCCGATGGCGTCGCGGTAATCGACTATCTACGTCAATTGCCTTATAGCAGTGGAAAGATTGCGACCATGGGCATATGTCTTGGTGGACATTTAGCCATTCGTGCGTCTATGAACGCAAGTGTTCTAGCGGGCGTTTGCTTTTACGCAACGGACATCCATCAACGTAGCCTTGGCTACGGCCAAAATGACAACACGCTTGACCGCATGCCTGAAGTCCAAGCGGAGGTGATGATGGTTTGGGGCCGCCAAGATCCGCACATTCCGCTCGAAGGTAGACGCGTCATTTACGATGCAATGACGGAAGCCAATGTGAACTTCACCTGGCATGAGTTCAATGGCGAACATGCGTTTCTACGAGACGAGGGGCATCGCTATGATCCTGCGTTATCGCAAATAATCTTCCCCATGGTGTTCGATTTGTTCCATCGGCGGCTAAGTAGTTGAGAATACCTGATCGTGAAAATATTGATGGTGGGTAAATTGATGGCGGAAATGTGAATAGGTGGTTTACGCGTCGATCCACAGTTTCCAAGGTTCATTTGCATTCTTGTTCAACTCTGGTTGTGGGAGCAAGCGAAGCGGTTCCGACCGAGTTCTTTGCAAGGCCAATTCGTTGATTTCATGGATGAGTGCTGGATGTACTTGCAAGTAATGTTCAACTTCCGTTCGCATGGGTTCAGGACCGTCCACACCAGGTTGGCCTTTCCCAGTCGAGGAAATCGAGAGGCTCTCAGCATTGCCTAAATCCGTTGGCAAACCGTAACGAACGCGGGCGTCCGCCACGACTTTGGAAAGGTAGCTACGAAGCGACTGGACTCGATCAGTCCAACTCTCTTTTTCTTTACTTGCTTTTTGATTCTGAGTTGGCTCGATCTGTACCGAGCGGCCATTGGCCAGAGCTGGCGGGTTTGTCTGTAGAAGTTCGCCAAAGAAATGGCTGGCCGAGGTCGCTGCCAAGCTGGCGACTTGTTTTACCGCCTGGCTGGCTGGAATCACTCCTCCGACTACCCACGATATAGGTAGATTCATTCAATACCTCAATCGATTTTTTAGATTCCATCATTCACGTAACCAAAGGTTTGAATGCAAAAACCAGTCCTGAAGAATAGACTCGGCAATTTGGCACCTTTGCAATGAGTTTTTCTGCTAGGAAATCTTTACCTTACAAGGGATTAAAAATCGGCTATCCACGATACACTGTCACCATGCAGATTTGGCTAGCATTCCTCGGTGAGAAAAGTTGGATTATTGCTGCTTTGGAGTGAATAGACCTTGCGGGTTGTTCCGATAAAACACTTTATACCTAGGGGGAAGAGGTACATGTGCGACGGAGCTACTGCGGTGCCTTGCAGTAGCTCCTTGCACATATTTTTTGTCGTATCCGGCAAGCTATTTCCCTAATCTTTATGAACACCTACCAAACCCATATTTCGACTACCGACAGTAGCCTCTTGGGGACTGGCTTACTTCCACTCATAGCTATTGTCACTTTCGCCTGTTTGTCCGGATGCAATTTCATTCCGGACATTAAACACAAGCCGCAGTACCACAATCCGTTTCCGCAGATTAGCAAGGTCGCAATTCTTCCGTTTCGCAATCAAGGTCAAGATGCAACCTTGAGCGGCGCTCGCGTCTCCTTGGCCTATTACAATGAACTGCAGTCGATTCGTGGTTTCGAGGTCATTCCTTGCGGCGTGGTCGAAAATCAACTTGCCTACTTCGAAACACAAGTGCTTCGACATCCGATCATGACGCCGGTCGATTTTCAGCAGTTCGCGAAACACCTCGGAGTCGATGCTGTTTTGCAAGGAGCGGTCACAGACTACGATGCTTACTATCCGCCGCGCATCACAATAAAGGTGAATTGGTACGCCGCGAATCCTGGCTTTCATCCGATTCCGGTCGGTTATGGCTTGCCCTGGGGAACCAAGAAAGAAAAGAAAATTCCTGAGTGGATTCGTCTCGAATCGGAACGCGAGTTGGCCGCAGAGCAAATGAAAACGCAAACTCCCGTGGAGGCTGAAGGAAGGATCGCAGTTGCTCGAATCGAATTGCCTATTATGCAAGCAACTTCGTTGCAGGAGCCCGAAAGGATGCCAGAGTCTGTCTCCGGTCTGGCTATGCGTGAAGCAATTGGCGAGTCGCAAGAGGGTGTGGTAGCAACGCAAAGCGAGCAAACTCAGGAGTTGGAAACATCGGGTATGCCAGCAAATTGGCCCGACCCACAGGGCTTCATTCCTAAACAGCCGACCCCTCAACCACCCGAAATGAAGGCTCAGTACGAGCCTATCATTTCACATATGCGCACTTATAACGGGAATGACGAAGATTTCACTCATGCGCTTGGGGAGTACTTTTACTTTCGTGACGACGCGCGATTTGGCGGCTGGCAAGCGTATCTCCAACGCAGCGAAGACTTTATAAGATTCTGCTGTCACCAACACATTGTTGAAACCCTCGAATCACGCGGAGGATCGCTGGAAACTCGAATGATCCTCAGATGGCCAGTTGGTCGATACGAACGTTAACTGCCCAGGCACGGGCAGCCAAGTTTACGATCCAGGCACGGAGGTGGGTGGAATGAATGGCGAAATCAATGTGGTCGCACTTGTTCGCGGCGAAGAACAATACATCTTCATGTTTGATGAAGCTAGCCGCACCGAGACGTTGCGAGTATTAGGTCGCTACGCTGCCGATCCGGAGCTTTCATTCACTTGGTACGACGCTGCTGTACTTAGCCAAAAAGTCCGAGAGATGTTGCCGGCAAAGTCTATCCAGCCAGCACCCGCATCCCATTCGTCATTGCATCCAAATACGCAATTTCAAGTTGGAACAAGTGCGAAGATCACCAAGACGGCACCTCGCTTTAAATTGTCGTAAGTTGCAGATGGATCAAACGTCTCAGGGCAAAAAGTCATTTAATAGTTTGATGTATTGCAAAGCGGACAGGAAAATCGCGGTGATGATCATCGCAGCGATGAACATCCAGACGGCAAAGCCCGACAAAATAGCAAGCTGCTTAAGTGCGAGCTGTGCCTTTTCGCGGTAGACTACCGCCATGCGTTCTAACGATTCACTGTCTGAACCACTCATCTCACCTACCTCGACGTTTTGAATGAACTCCTCCGGTAGCAACTTAGGTGCATCCAGCGATTCCGCAAACGATTTTCCCTTTCCAATGGCTGACAGTGACTTCTCAAGCCCGGAAATGTAGTAGTAGTTGCCCGTACTTAGAAGGGCATCGCGTACACTTCGTTTGGCATCCACTCCGGCACCAAGCATCATCGATAAAGTCATCGAAAGACGGGACAAAGCAGTCGTCGTAAGTACCGTTCCAATGACCGGTACGTTACGAACCAACGGTACCAACGTTTTGTGGCAGCCAAACCAATTCTTCCAAACACCGAAAGCCACCACTGCCAGGCTCCCAAAAAACATCGCAGCAAGACTCATAAAAATCAATACGCCTGAGACACCTCGCAATCCTACACCGGTTAAATCGTACGGCTTGTCCTGTGAGGAACCTGACGCAAAAAAGCCATTAATGAATATGGCACCACATGCAATCAAAAACGCCAATCCTAGCTGGATGACTGGAAAAGTAATTTGCGATATAAACGCACTGCGGGTTTGTTTGAGATCTTGGTAATAATCCGCCATCTCACGAAAGGTCCTGTCCATTCCTCCTGCATGTTCTCCTGCGTCGATCATCTTGACGAGTAAACTGGGAAAATAATGTCCTTGCTGAGCCATCGATTCCGATAGCGAATGGCCGTTTCGCAATGCATCGATCATGCTTTGTGAAACCTCGCGATGGCGTCGAGAGCCGGTTTTCGCTTCCAGTCCCAGCATCCTGAGCAGATCAACACCGGACTTCATCCCGATTGCCATGCGGCGGCAGAATGCCTCCAACGCTTTGAGGGAAATCCCACCGAAAATGCGTTCTAAGCCCTGAGAATTCGAAGATTTTGTATCGGGTTGGCTAGGTACTCCGGCTGGAATGGAGGTGGAAGTCATGCGAGACCTAATTTGCGAGACCTAGTGAGGTTAGCCTGTTTCGTTTAACGCAAGAATAACACTTGCTCCGCTATTGTGGCTTGTTAACCCTAATTTAGCCAGCAAGTCATTAGAATTCTGAACGCGTGTGGAGTTCGCTCGACTCCGGTCTATGATGGAGACAGCTTTGTAACCTTCAAGGAAAAACATGACCGGAAAAAACAAACCGCCGCTGGACGATGTTCGCTCTCAGCACCGGGACCAGGCTATCGCTAGGTTTCCCATGAGCCAACCGCAAACCGAACCTCTGCATTTGAGCGGGGTGTGGCGAATGGAATCGACCGAACAAGCTGACGCGATCCTAGCCGGAACATCTCCGGGCTTTGTTTATCGTCGAGAAGGGCATCCAAACGCTTCGTCGTTGGCTGAAGCCTTGCGCGTAGTGCACGGTGCCGAGGAATCGATTGTTACCGCGCAGGGAATGAGCGCTATTTCGATTGCGGCCATGGCACTTCTCAAACCAGGTGATCGTGTACTATTAGGGCAGCCGCTCTATGGCCGGACTTCGTTTTTTGTCAAGAAAGACTTAGCTCGATGGGGCATCGAGTCAGAAGACGTTAATGTAACCGACATGAAGGCATGGGTTCACGCCTTTCGAAAACCGTCTCGAATGGTAATTATCGAGACCATTACCAATCCACGGCTGAATGTACCCGACATCGAAACGATCGCTCACCTCGCACATCAATACGGAGGACAAGCAACGTCAGAATTCGGCACGGTTGTCTTGGTCGACAACACTTTTGCGACGCCCGTACTGTGCCAACCTTTGGCACTAGGGGCCGATCTTGTAATGGAGAGCCTCAGTAAATTTGTTTGTGGGCACGCAGATGCTATGCTTGGTTTGCTGTGCGGTCGCAATGCCGTATGGGACCGAATGCACCAAACGATGGTTTCGTTTGGTATGACCAGTAGCCCGCTTGACTGTTGGTTGACACAACGCGGGCTGGCATCGTTGCCAGTTCGAATGGCCCATGCAGCATCCTCGGCTTTCGAAATCGCAAAATCCATCGAAGACCATGCTGCAATTAGCCTGCTGGACTATCCAGGCTTGCAATCTCATAGTGACCATGTGATCGCCGAGAAGCAATTCAACGGAACCTTCGGAAACATGTTGACGTTTCGGTTGCGGGGTGGCCTGCGGTCCGCTCAACGATTCCTAGCTGCTGTAGCATTGGACATTCCGTTTTGTCCGACGCTAGGAGAAGCACAGACGACTCTCAGTCATCCCGCTTCCACGAGCCATCGAAGCTATAGCGGAGAACAACTTGAGTCTCTGGGCATCAACGATGGCACGCTCCGCTTTTCAATAGGACTTGAGCCCAGCGGCTGGTTGAAGGAAAAGTTTTTTGAAGGACTCAGCAAATCGGTCTGAGTTGCGGTCGCTACTCTCACGGAATAACAAATCCAATCGCGATTTCGGACGCGATTTTTAGGTTGGATTCCACTTCTAGCTCTTTGGTTTCGAATGGCCTTGCCAAGCTGTTGCCAACCAAGTCTTCTAAATTCGTGGCGAGTGCGATCGAGTAATCGCCTGGCTTCCACGTCTGGTCTGGTTCAAAAGACCAAACGGACTCATGGGCCGTTATCGTAACCGATCCAACAAGCAATGCATTCGAAGCATCGTGCACACTTACCACACGATTCAGCATTGCATGATCTAACGGCTCGTCAAAGGTCAACGTGACCGGCTGTTTCGAATTCGCTTTGGGTACACCGATTTTCCATTGTTTAGGATCAGGCTGTTTTGCGTCGGCGCCAACCACGCGAAATTTCTTTGCGAATGACGACACTAGCGGTTGCCGATCCGCCCCCAACCATTCAGCGTCAATGCGTAAGGTATATTCCTTGCCTTCGCTCATGGGCGTGCCACTATCTTCGCGTGGCTTCAAGCCTCTTTTGATACGGCCAGGATGGACAAACAAAGTGAACCGCTTTTGGTCGGAGTCCCAAAGCTCTTCCCCTAACTCTAAGAATGGAGATTCGACTTCTGCGCCGTCGTGCATCAAGTGAATTCGCTCGTATGCCTCACCCCGACTCATGGGTGCTGAAAAGTGAATGTAAAACTTGAGCAAGTTCTCGGGGAGAACGTCTGCAGAAGGAAAGACCGCAAATACAGTCGCAGCCTGCATGCGTTTTTTTGGTCGTGAAAAGAAAACGACGGCGGATTCATTGGGAGAGCCTTCGAGGAGATTCGGGGCCAATTCGACTCGATACTGAACCGATGGACTCAATGGAAATCGGCTTGTAAAACGAAGCTCAGTTTCGGTAATCGAATTTGTACCGAGCAACGGAGGCAGGTTGTTTGCAGTACCCCTTTGATGAACTCGAACCGCCATCGCTTTTTGCAAATCATCGGGCGACAACTTTTGAAGCAGATCGAGCTTCGACAGTCCTGTTACCTTGAAAGTTGCTGAATCGGATGCTTCACTCAGCTCGACCTGAACCGACGAAGTACCCAATCGCAGCTTTTGAGATTGCATTTCTGATACGTTGGCGGAGTCATCTGCAGTTAGCGTAGGACATAGCGTCAAGTGCAGAACGCAAATCAGAGTTGTTACCAAGGAGTTAGACAAAACCATTTCCTCTGCCACGAGAGTCCCGCCTGCTCGGCGGGACTTCAAGAACTGGTGGGGCAGCGGCTCTGTCCGCTGCCGGTATGTGGGGCAGCGGCTCCGTCCGCTGACAGTATGTAGGACCCATTAAATATCAATTACGGCAGTTCGATGGTGCGAATATCTTGGCGACCAGCGTTGTTAACGAGCAATACTGCATGATTTTCGTTTAGCTTATCGAGCTGCAATACATCCTTAAGATCCTTAAGGGTCTCGAAAGGCAATCCGGCAGTTCCATTGATTTTCGAATCGATTGCTTTCGTCGAATCGATTTCTCCTGTGCTCAATTTTAGCTTCATGACACCGCGAGCCGAATTGGACATGAGCAAGAAGTCTTGATTGCCCTTCTTATACACAATCATATCGAGTGGCTGATTCATATTGCCGAGTTCCGCGATTGTCTTGCCTTTTGTTTTGGTTCCGTCTTTGAGATCGCTGACCGGAATCGAAACAAGTGGCGTGCAAGTGTATGCGGCCAGGACAGTATCTTCGTATGTCGTGAAGGTACGAACTGGTGAAGCGGTTTCAAGCTTGCCGTGGGCACCGTGATAGATTTCGACACTTGTCGATTGACTGCTTGCGTCAAATGGATATTTCAGAACGCGCAACTTGGAAGCGAATTCTTCGTTAGAGAGTCCTGCGACAATAACTTTTCCATCTTTGAATTGCATATCGGTGATCGCACTCATGCGAGGATTGCGTGGTCCTTCCTTGGATTCAGGAGCGTTCGCAAGAGCTGCTTTACTAAACTTAACCTTTTTCAGGCTAACCTCGGACAGAGTCCCTTTGGAATCTGCTTTGAAGATCACCGGGGCAGCATCTGGTCCGCGGCCACGGGCCACTGACAAGTATACGTTCCCACTGAGCGGATTCACGGCGATATCGTTGATGACTGTCTCGGTGGCATCGGAACCCATCATTGCAGCAATCTTTTGATTTACCCCTTCGATGTTGACTGACCTTTCGCCTGATGCGGCTTGATCGTCACCTGTGTCGATTGCGTAGATTGCAGCATTGAGAATGTCGCCAACGAGGAGTATTCCATGAGGAGCAAATGCCAAAGGGCCCGCGTGCTTGATATCCGGGGTACCCTCTTTCAATCCGCTATCCGCTTGAAGCAGCGCGCAGGGAACCGCCGCTGCACAAAGCGTCAAAGTTACAGCCAGTTTGTGTCGCATCATCCTTCTACTCCTAAATAATGTTGAGAGAAATCGAAGTACCTAACTTAGACAAAAGTCCAGTTTGGCTTCACCAAGTGGCCGAACCATTTCGGGAGCTTGGCGATCAACCGCGCATTATCCCAACCCTGGCCCGCAAATCAACATAATAAACGACACTTCTGGGTGAAAGTCGCTTGGGGGTCTTGCTAGGATGATTTTTCTGAAGCAAGAGCGGGGAACCGGATACTAAAGGCGGTGCCCTTGCCAACGGTGCTTTCGACACGCACGCGAGCTTGATGTTGATCGACGATTTCTTTGCAGGCGGACAAGCCTAGGCCGGTGCCCCCTTTGCCACTGCTGTCAGGGCCATTTTTCGTTGTAAAGAATGGTTCAAAAATCTTAGGTAAATTTTCAGGAGCGATTCCTTGGCCCGAGTCGCGAACGGTAAGCACTACGGAATTCGTTTTCTCTTCAAATGCGATGCGGATACGGATTGTGCCTATCTCGCCGATCGCTTGTCTCGCGTTGGTTAAAAGATTGAGCATTAAGCGTTGGATTTGGTTACCTGCCGCCATCACACTGGGTACTTCGTCGAATTGGGTTTCAACTGCGACGCGGTACTTTTGCATTTCCCGTTCAAGCAAAACGAGCGTGTCTTCGACGAGTGGAACAAGGTTCGTTGGCTCCATTTCACCGCTGCGGTTGCGGGCCAAACCTAGGACGGTGTTGGTAATTTTGGCACCGCGATTGGCGGCATCGAGGATACGCGTGAAAGCTTTCTCGCGACTTGCCTCGTCTTTGTTGCGGAGCCCCATCTTGGCGTAATTCAGAATGGTCATCAGTAAGTTATTGAATTCATGTGTGGTTGTACTGGTAAGTTCGCCGACAGCCGCCAGTCTTTCCACTTGAGCCAGTCGCAGGTGCAGTTGAGCAATGGTGCTTTCGGCGGGTGGTTCTTCAGGAGGAGAATATTGGCTTCCGGCGGTGCGAATTTTGGGGATGTCCGTGAAAAGTTTTTCCGGCATGTGTGGCATTCAGTTGATATGGCGGTCGAAATGGACAGACGTTACCGTGCTGGGAGGTCAATGAGTTCGAGTTTCGCAACCGCCCGAGTTGAGGAAAGTACACGAATCACCGCAGGCAAATCAAGTCGGAAGCAAAGCAATAAACAATGTTTCAAACCTTGGATCGGTTAGAAAAACTCTTGAAAATCGCGGCAAACGAGGGGATTGAAGTCCGTTGTGAGTGGCTCGGAGGAGTTCGTGGCGGACTTGTTCGGATTGGAAGAATCCCCATTTTGTTCGTGGATGAGTCGCTGACGGTCCCGGAGCAGTTGGAACAGTCGAAAAATGCGTTGAATCAATTAGACTGGAGCGAATCCGAATGGTGGGACGAAATGAGCCAACTATTGGATTTGCGGACGGTGTAGTCCGAAAGAAAAAAGCCTTTGGGCTAGGCAATTTGTGGCGGAATCGTTATTTAAAGAGCCCCAAAAAGCTCTTAGACCGATGCGGCAATTTACAATTTCAAAGAAATTTCGGAAGTCTTTGTTCGAGGAACAATCGAAAATGCAAGTTAGCGAAGATGTTTTTTCCAAGGTTCAGGCCGCTTTGATTGACGCCCTAGGGGTCGACGATGACGAGGTAACTCCAGATGCGACTATGGTTGGCGATTTGGGTGCTGAATCCATCGACTTCCTGGATATCGTCTTTAAACTGGAAAAAAGCTTCGGCATCAAGGTTGCCACGGAGGACCTTTTTCCGAAGGACATTTTGACCGAAAGCACCTATGTGCAAGATGGAAAAGTGACGGCGACTGGGATTGCAGAATTGAAAAAGCGAATGCCTTGGGCCGATTTGAGCAAGTTTGAAAAGAATCCTCGCGTTCAAGACTTCGGCGATTTGCTGACCGTCAGCGACTTGTGCCGCTACGTTGAGTCCAAGATCGCTTAAAAGCGTTTGAGAGAATAAATGCGTTGGTTTTGGATCGATCGATTTACTGAGTTCGTACGGGATACCCGTGCGACTTCGATTAAAAACGTCACTTTTGGCGAAGAGCCAATAGATGATTATTTGCCTGGTCATCCTCATTACCCCCATTCTCTCATCATTGAGGGGATGGCGCAAACGGGTGGTTTGCTCGTTTCCGAGGCAGAAGGCTTCCAAAGAAAAACGGTTCTGGCCAAAGTTTCCAAAGCCATTTTTCATGATTTGGTAGTTCCCGGCGACCAAATGCTTTTAACGGCGGTCGTTCAAGACAAGAAACCGACCGGTGCAATTGTAGAGGGTAAAGTCACCGTGAACGGCCAGTTACAGGCCGAGTTAGAACTTTCGTTTGCCTTTCTTGACGATCGTTTTGGCGGTGGGGCTCTGTTCCCACCTGAGGATTTGCTGCGAACTCTTCGTATTCTCAAGCTGTTCGATGTTGCTGTAGATCAAAACGGGAATAGAATACATGCGCCTGAGCACATGCTCGAGGCTGAACGCCAAGCGGCGCGAGGGTTTGTTTTAAGTCGCGCGGTCGCGCAATCGAAGCCGAATTGACTTCGATTGGTCATCGTTGGCGATCTAGAGATAAACACCATTCGCAATGGCAGTGCGTTTGATTTTTGAAGATGCCGTCTTTGGGAGTGATTGCGTTGATGCGCCGACGTGTGGTTGTAACGGGTATTGGAATGGTAAATCCGCTTGGACATGATGTTCAGACGGTCTGGTCTGCGCTCAAGGAGAGTAAAAGCGGCGTCGGGCAGATCACCGTCTTTGACCCAACTGGCTATCCCACGACGATTGCTGCCGAGGTCAAAAACTGGTGTATTTCTCAGGCGGGCGAGAATGTAGCGGTTTGGAAACACCGAGGGCGGCATACGCGTTTTGCAGTGGGGGCTGCCAAACAAGCGATTGCACAATCGGGCATCCTCGACTCTGGATTAGCTCCCACCAAAATCGGCGTCTACATGGGGGCAGGCGAAGGAAATCAGGATTTTCCTAACTTCACAAGCATGATGGCAGCCGGCGTGGAGCACGGCGCATTTGATCTGGCAGCTTTCCTTCGACGTGGACGAGAAATCCTTGACGTGGAAGCGGAGCTGGAACAAGAGCCGAACATGCCCTCGGCTCACTTAGCTGCATTGTTTGACGCTCAGGGACCGAATAGCAATTGCTTGACTGCCTGTGCAGCGAGCAGCCAAGCCGTTGGCGAAGCGACTGAATTGATACGATGCGGCGATGCGGATGCGATGATCGCAGGCGGTGCTCATAGCATGATTCATCCGTTCGGCTTAACCGGGTTTAGTTTGCTCACGACCCTCTCTCAAAGGAACGGTGATCCAACGAAAGCATCGCGTCCTTTCGACAAGGACCGCGATGGTTTTGTACTTGGTGAAGGAGCCGCCATCGTCATTCTCGAGGAATACGAACACGCAAAAAAACGCGGCGCTCAGATATTCGGTGAAATCCTCGGATACGGGAGCACCGCAGACGCTTATCGAATCACAGACATTCATCCTCAAGGGCGAGGAGCAATTGGCTGTATGCGAAATGCCATCGCCGACGCAAAGATCAACCTGGACGAGATCGGGTACGTCAACGCACATGGTACCAGCACGACTGTCAACGATCGAACGGAGACTCTTGCTTGCAAGGGTGTGTTTGGTGATCGCGCACGATTAACGCCAGTTTCCAGCACGAAGAGTATGATGGGACACTTGATTGCAGCGGCTGGCGTGACTGAAATGATCGTTTGTCTCATGGCTATTCGCGATGGTGTTTTGCCCCCTACGATCAATCAAGAAACGCCGGATCCCAATTGCGACTTGGACTATGTGGCGAACTTCGCTAGACCGTCAAAGATCAAAGTTGCCTTGAATAACAGTTTTGGCTTCGGTGGACAGAATGTGACACTGGCGATCGGCACGTTGAGAAACAGCTAATGCAAATGATCAATGACTCAACTTTGCTGGCCTATATTGAGGAATCCTTGCCAGCGGAATTGATGGCTCGTATTGAAGCAACGTTGCGAGAAGACGGTGCCTTGCGTCAACAACTCTGTCAAGTGATAGCGCGACGCGATAGCGGAATGCATTCCGTGGGAGATATTTGGCGACGGCATCGATTGAGTTGTCCGAGTCGCGAGGAGCTTGGCAGTTATCTGCTAGGTGCGATGATGGACGATCAATCCGACTATATCAAATTCCATTTGGAAAAGATTGGATGTCGCTTTTGCCAGTCGAATTTGGACGATTTGTCGGAGAGTCACCATCGAGACGCTGTCGTTGCGAGACGAAAAAAATACTTTCAAAGTAGTGTGGGGCGGTTGCGTCCTGAGGGGCGAGGCTAATCGATGCGAGTCGGACACATTATCAAACTCATACCGGATCGCAAGTTCGGCTTTATAAAAACGGATCACTTTCGCGAAGACGTTTTCTTTCACTTTTCGGCGCTGCGCGGAGGACTTCAAGGCCGCTTCCTTGAGGAGAACCAAGAAGTCGAGTTTGAGATCAATGAGATCTTAAGACTAGATGAGCAAAAACTTGAGGCGACGATTGTGCAGACACCTGCTCGCCCTCTTTCGAAAACGCTCGACGAAAAATCGATACCCGAGATACAAGCATTGCATCATCCGCGGGCTCGCCAACGCAAACCGGTCTGGCGTGAGAAAACGACGACGAGCGAGTCCGGCGAGCCAGACGAAACACAGCAGTGATCGACCGTTAAATTCGAACGGGCCGCAAATAATTAGTGGAGCTTTTCATCCGACCGTGTCATTACTCGTAACAGTTACTAGAAACGGGTCCCGTGTCTATTCTGCCTCTGTCGACGAGGCAGTTGAGATCGGACGAAGGCAGGTTGGCGAGCCCCACGAACCGTTATTATATCAAAATCCACTCGGACAATGGCGTTTGATCATTGCGGAACTCGAATTGCGAACCGTGCCACGGTCGCTTGTTAGGTTGGACCCGATAGGAGAGAACCAATGGCGAATTACTAACCTTCACAAGAGCGCGACCATCGCCGTGCCAGGCATTAAGATTCTTGCTTTCGGTGAAAGTTGCACAATTGAGTTACCCTCCAAAATTCAATTGCCGGAAAGTATCTCGTTGTCATTTGTATCAACTGAGGCGCAAAAGCCGCAATTCGTTGATGAAGCCTGGGAAGGAAGCCTTTCCGCATTGGGAGTATCGCCATTAAGGCTCTCCGGAAACGAGCTGTTTGAACCTCAACAAAGCTTTTCTCGATTTTCGATGCAGGGTGGAAGCGGTTCCCAGCTCGACGTCCAAGTGGTACTTGAGTGGTTGGGACAAGCGGTAGCGGCAATGCAACGCCCCGTTTCTTCCGCAGGTTTTTTTTCAGGAATCGCACAAGCTGTAGCGAGCATCATCGATGTGGACCGAGCCGAAGTCATTTTGTGGGATGGTAAAGAATGGGAGTTTGACACATCTCGGCGTTTCGTAAATCCACGAATTAACGTAGCAGACCTGAGAGCCCCATCTAACTCGATGTTGCGACAGGTGTTGGACACCAAGCGAATTGTAGTTTATCCGAATGCTCGAGGAGCCACCTCAGACCTTCAATCAATGAGTGTTCAATTGCTGCACACCGCCGTCGCATGCCCCATTCTCGACATACTCGAAGGGGGCAATGAGATTCTTGGGATCCTCTATGCCGATCGAATCCTGAATGTGGAATGGCAATTAGGCAAGGTCATGGAAGCCGAACAGAGATTGATTGCGATTCTTGCAACCGCGATTGCGTCGAGTATAGCACGCAGAAAACGTGAGACTCTCGTGACCAAATACCAACAATTCTTTTCACCTAAAGTGACCGAAGCAATTAGCCTCAATCCGGCATTACTCGAAGGGGAGGATGTCGAGGTTTCGGTATTGTTTTGTGATATTAGAGGATTCAGCCTTACGACTGATTTGATTGGCCTCAAAGCGGCTATGACTTGGATTGGCGATACGCTCAGTGAGCTATCTGCCTTTGTTTTGCAATCGGACGGTGTGTTGGTTGATTACGTTGGGGATGAACTGTTTGCGATGTGGGGAGCACCAGAGAGTTCCCCAGATCATGCGTTTCGAACCGCGTTGGCAGCCCGAGAAATGATGGCGCTTCGAAAAGATCTGAGCGATCGGTACAAGGATTCCATTCCAGGAGGTGTCGATTTTGGAATTGGTATTTGCACAGGACCTGCACGGGTTGGAAACACAGGTTCTAAACAAAAATTTAAATACGGCCCGATGGGTAGGACGGTGAATCTAGGAAGCCGAATTCAGGGGCTAACCAAGCATTGGAAAGTGTCGGCTCTCATGGACGATGAGACGGCAAAATGTTTGCCGGACGATTTACTGAAACGAAGACTTTGCAAAGCGAAAGTTGTCGGGCTCGATGGCGATTTAGATCTTTTCGAATTGATGCCAAATGATTCCCCGCACAATGCCGAACTTGTGGTCGCATATGGCCTGGCGCTAGATCTTTACGAATCGGGTAGTCATTTTCGCGAAGCTGTACGTGCATTCGGAGCGCTCGTGCAACAATTCCCGACGGACGGCCCATCTTTGATTATGCTTGTTCGAGCCGTCAATGAGTTGGTCGAGCCATCGCAACCTTTTTCGCCAGTCTGGTGTGCCAAGAGCAAGTAACCTTGATTTTTTATCGGCAATGCGCAGCGGGCCCGTTTGAGGATTTCAAGCATAGATCCAATTACGCGAAATCCCACAAACTTACAATCCGTTGACTTTCAGCTACAATGCGTTGACCAGCAAGTACGAATATCTACAGCCGAATTTTATTCCCGATCCCAGGAGAGCTAATGACAACCTCAACTCACTTCGCTCGTGTAATTACGTGCTTCATGATGCTGTGCATCGCCACGTCCGCGTTTGCACAGAATCGCCCCAACCTCAGTAAGGACAGTGGACAACCAGTTGGGGCGGAAAAATTGGAAAGCAGTGCCAAATGCCCGGTGATAGGAGGAACCCAAAGACCCCCGTCGGAAAGACACACGGCCGCTGGGGTCTTGTCGAATGGGGACTGGTGGCCCAATCAGTTGAACCTGCAAATACTTCATCAAAATTCGCCCAAGAGTAATCCACTCGGTGGGAATTTTAATTACGCCGAGGAGTTCAAGACACTCGACCTAGATGCCTTGAAGAAGGACATCCAAGTGCTGATGACGACGTCACAAGAATGGTGGCCAGCCGATTACGGCCACTACGGACCGTTTTTCATTCGGATGGCTTGGCACAGTGCAGGTACGTATCGCGTCGAGGATGGTCGTGGCGGCTCGAGTTCCGGCACACAGCGTTTCGCCCCTCTGAACAGTTGGCCTGACAATGCCAACCTTGACAAGGCTCGTCGATTGCTCTGGCCGATTAAGCAGAAATATGGCCAGAAAATTTCTTGGGCCGACCTGATGGTCTTGACTGGCAACGTGGCTCTCGAGTCGATGGGATTTAAGACATTCGGATTCGCTGGAGGGCGGGAGGACGTCTGGGAGCCAGAAACGGACGTTTACTGGGGTCCTGAGAGCGAGTGGCTGGGAGACAAGCGATACACCGGCGATCGCCAACTGGAGAAACCGCTTGCCGCCGTTCAAATGGGCTTGATTTACGTCAACCCTGAAGGACCGAACGGCAAACCGGATCCACTCGCCTCTGCTAAGGACATTCGGGAAACGTTCGGTCGCATGGCGATGAACGACGAGGAAACCGTTGCGCTCATCGCTGGCGGTCATACATTTGGTAAAGCCCATGGCGCTGCTGATGCAAGTAAGTTCGTCGGTGCCGCACCCGAGGCGGCCAGCCTAGAAGAGCAAGGCCTCGGCTGGAAGAATAAATTTGGAAAGGGAAATGCTGGCGACACGATCACCAGCGGCCTGGAAGGAGCTTGGACTTCCACTCCCAAGGCATGGTCAAACGGATACTTCGATAACCTATTTGGCTTTGAATGGGAACTGGTGAAGGGTCAGGGCGGTGCGTCGCAGTGGACTCCCAAGGAGGCATCTGCGAAGGGGACGGTCCCGGATGCTCACGATCCGTCGAAGCGTCATGCCCCGATCATGTTCACGACCGACATCGCACTGAAGATGGACCCGATCTACGGGCCGATTTCAAAACGATTCCACGAGAATCCGGACGAGTTCGCAAACGCCTTCGCCAAGGCGTGGTACAAGCTGACGCACCGCGATATGGGTCCTCTCTCCCGTTTGCTCGGCCCGCTGGTTGCCGAACCTCAGTTGTGGCAAGACCCTGTCCCTACTGTCGATCATAAATTAATTGGCGATCAGGACATCTTGGCTCTCAAGGGCAAGGTGCTCGCATCGGGGCTTTCCATATCGCAATTGGTTTCGACCGCATGGGCATCGGCGTCCTCATTCCGGGGGACCGACAATCGCGGTGGAGCCAACGGCGCTCGCATTCGCCTCGCCCCTCAGAAAGACTGGGAAGTCAACAACCCAACCGAACTAGCTAAGGTCTTGAAGGTTCTTGAAAAAATCCAAATGGATTTCAATAAGTCTCAGTCCGGTGGCAAAAAGGTTTCGCTCGCAGACCTGATCGTTCTGGGCGGATGCGCCGCCGTCGAAGCCGCTGCCAAGAAGGCCGGTCAAGAAGTGCAAGTTCCCTTTACGCCGGGGCGGACGGACACGTCGCAGGAGAAAACCGACGTGGATTCCTTTGCAGTGCTCAAGCCGACCACAGACGGGTTTCGCAACTACTTCGGTCTCGAGCACGACAGACCAGCGGAAGAATTGCTGATCGATCGAGCACACTTGCTCACGCTCACCGCTCCGGAGATGACGGTGCTCATCGGCGGCATGCGGGTTCTAAACACCAACACTGCTTTCCCTCAACTTGGCGTCTTCACTAAGCGACCCGAAACGTTGACCAATGATTTCTTCGTGAACCTGCTGGACATGAGCACGCAGTGGCAGAAGTCCCCTGTATGCGATCATTTTTTCGAGGGACGGGACCGCAAGACGGATGCGGTTAAATGGACTGGCAGTCGAGTCGATCTCGTTTTTGGTTCAAATTCGCAGCTTCGAGCTATCGCTGAGGCTTATGCGTGTGACGATGCCAAGCAGAAGTTTGTAAATGACTTCGTGGCGGCCTGGAACAAAGTGATGAATCTCGATCGCTTCGACCTCGATCCAGCTCTGCGAAATGGATCGAAGCCTGTGGCGCAAAGTAAACGCTAATTATTCGGGTTGGCGAGTCTTGGTCGCTCGACCATCAGAGTCGAGCGGCCTCCCCCTTGGCCTTGGCGTAACTTCGACGCGAGGTCAGATCGTTTATCTTTTGTCGAAATTCTGACGTGGAGAGCACTAAAGAATATGCTCAATATTCCGACTTTGTCGGATGTAGCACTTTTGTTCTATCATGTACCAACCTGGCAGATTTTGTACCAAATACATCGATTAAACCACCCCAAGCCCTGTATTTGTAATTCCGAAAGGCCTAAGCAATCTTCTTCTGCTTGACCTGCTACCACCCTGGGCGTAGAGAAGATCGATCGTCGCGCAGTTAAGAAGCTTCAAACCCAAATTTGCGTCGTGTTCCGACGAACAGCCAAATATGGCACGACGATTGCGTTTGGTTTTCGATTGGAATTCGAAATGGAACCTCAAGTGATTACTGAAACAATATTAAGTTTAAAACACGAATGGAGAATGAAATGGTTACTCGCGAAAAATTAATGGGCAATTGGAATGGCGTAGTGGGATCAATCAAAGAAAAATTTGGTGAGTTTACTAAAGACGAATTGACTAGGGTTGAAGGAAATTTTGAACAGCTTGTTGGCTTGGTTCAGCGGAAGACTGGCCAAAGCCGAGAGCAGATTTCCTCCTTCATTTCGGAATGCTGCGAGACGGCTGGTACGACATTCAACCAAGTCGCAAACCGAGCAAGTCAATATGCCGACGTAGCGGGTGAAATCATTCGCGACAATTACGATCGAGTCGCCTCGGAAACCAAAAAGGGAATGGAGTACACCGCACAGAGTGTCGGACGTCGACCGCTAGAATCACTTGCGATTGCAGTTGGCTCTGGAATATTGGCGGGACTCATTCTGGGCATTTCCATGGCAAGTCGAAAGCGATAAACATGAATGCTTCCAAGCTGACGGGCGATGTAGACGAGCTGCTCGCTCGTATGCAATCGGTGCGGGCGTCTGGGCGCTATCATGCAGGGGAATTGCACGGGGAGGCAAATCGTTTGGTGGATTGGAAAGAGTATGTTCGATCCAAACCGCTGATGTCAATTGCAGTGGCTTCCCTAGTTGGATTCAGTGTCGTACGCAGTACGCTGGGAACGAATTCGCCAAGGAGTCATCCTCTTCCAGACAAAACTGCCGTTTTCGAGAATGCAAAGTCAAGTCAGTCAAGTTGGAAAAGTGGGGCAATCGCGTTGGTCGCGAATGTGGCTTCGACAGCAATAAAACATTATGTCGCATCGCTTCTTCACCCACGCAAAACAGAAGGAGGCTTCAATGATCGATTTCGGAACAGTGGTTCGAAAGAACAGAGCGTTGGATCCGCATAATCGGGATGAATTCAGAAGCATAGATTCGGTTTTTTCGAGCAACGATAGTGAGTCAAGGTCCGATTTTCCTGATGCGGCGAGACGAATTATTTCATCTAGACCAGCAGTATGTGTTGCATTGGCTTTCGCGGTTGGAGGGATCGTTGGATGGTTGACATCGAGAAGATAAACGGAAAATATGAACATGCCGGTCCAGTAAGTCAATTCACGGAAACCGCCGGCAGATTTGCATGTGACCTCTTGGAATTGACGGAACTACAGGCCAAATTGTTTAAAACGGATGCGCACGCCGTTCTTAAACAATCGATCGGGGCGATTGCTATGGCCATGGTTGGATGCTCACTCCTATTGGGTTCCACCGCTGTTCTGGTGTTCGGATTGGCTTCCGCTATCAGTTTTTATTGGCGGATGGATGAATGGATAGCACAACTTGCGGTTGGTGGAAGTTTAGCTTTTCTAAGTTTAATGTTCATTGCCATAGCGTTTAAGACTTTAGCGAAATCGAGCACTCAATTCCAACGTAGTACAACTGAGTTTTCTAAAAATATTCAATGGACAAAGGACGTCATTCGAGGCGTCTCTGCAAAATAGTTTTGTGTCCTTAACATAAATGAAGAGGAGTAAATTGAAATGGTAAGAACGACTACTGACGCGAGCATTGCTAAACGACCAAGCAACATGGACGAGCACAGAGGTGTGGCGCAGTCGTGCGAGACACAGCTTGAAGATTTCGAGGTGCTTGTTGGAGATTTACGAGACTCCGTAGGGGAATATTTGAAAAAGAGGCCGCTCGTCTCTTCTGGACTTGTATTCCTGGCAGGGTTCTATGTTGGTTGGAAAATCAAACCGTGGTAGCTTTAAACTTACAGGTCTGTGCATCCCGGCCATGATGTCCGATTCGCCAAGAGAGGTGCGAACGCGGCAGCCAATGACTCCACGGAGCTGAATGGGCGAGAAATCCATTATGTCTTGAATTCTCGCCTGTTTTTGTAATGTACCGGTAAGAGCGATCCGCTCTCCGCCGAATTCAACCGAGGAGTATTGAGTATGTGGCCTTGGATTGGATTTCTAATTTTTATCGTGCTGATGCTGGCTCTGGATCTTGGTCTATTCAATCGTAGACCACATATTATCGGCATGAACGAGGCGATTACGTGGTTTGGGGTCTGGGTCGGCCTGGCGCTTCTTTTCAATATTGGCTTAGTCTTATTCCATGAACGCGGTTTAGACGCTGGGCTGGAGTTCTTAACGGGTTTCCTCGTAGAGAAATCATTGAGTATCGACAATGTTTTTGTATTCGTTCTCATCTTTAACTACTTCCAAGTACCGCTGGTGTACCAGCATAGAGTTCTTTCTCTGGGAATCGTCGGGGCAATTGTCCTGCGAATGATCTTTATACTTGGGGGCTTAGCGCTTCTGAATCGATTCCACTGGACGCTTTATCTCTTCGGTGCATTTCTGCTTGCGAGCGGACTGCTGATGATGTTTCGAAAAGAGAAAGAATTCGATCCTGGGAAAAACTGGGCCATCCGCACACTGCGCCGTTTTGTCCCGGTAACCGAAGGCTACGAAAGCGATAATTTTTTCGTTCGCAAAGGGGGACGGATCTGGGCGACTCCAATGCTGATCGCGCTGCTGGCCATTGAGACTTCCGACATCCTTTTTGCCACCGATTCTATCCCAGCCATCTTTGCGATCACATCGGACCCATTCATTGTTTTCACCTCGAACCTGTTTGCGATGCTTGGACTGCGGGCGTTGTACTTTGCCGTCCAGGACTTTATGAAAATGTTTCATTATCTGAACAAAGGATTCGCATTCATTATCACCGCCCTTGGGGTAAAAATGCTGATAAGCGATTTTTACGAACTCCCAATCTCACTTTCGCTTGCATTGATCGTATTCATTCTCTTAAGTTGCGTCATTGCATCGATACTGCGGCCGCGCAAGGCTGATCTGAAGCAACTATTTGAGCGAACCGAACAATTAGGTCTTATACCTTTCCGGCGACTGCTGTTGATCGAAAACATCATCGACCTGGGCGAGCGGAAAGTGAGCGGCTCGATGCGATGCAAAAGCGGTGTGCATACGATTCGACTAAATATTCCCTGGGCAAATAATCTTTCGATGATCGGCGAAACGCATTTTTCGCGATACCCACTGGTTGAACGCGAAGGGGAAAAACCTATTGGTTTCCTTCATGTCAAGAGTCTTTCGTTCAACGACCCGCTGAGATTGCCGACTGCAGAACACTTGGTTTCCTTGACGCGACAATGTTTGGAAATGCCCGAAGACTTGCCGCTGGAGGAAGCGCTGAGTCTATTCCAGCGTAGGTACGAGCGATTGGCGATTGTGGTTAATGCAAGCGGTGAATGGGTAGGCATCCTTACATTTGAGGATGTAGTTCAAGAGATTATTGGCAACATGGGGGACGAATTCGATCGCGCGCGTGCGGGCGATTTTATTTCGTTGGTCGACGCACTAACCCTGGGACGAATCATACTCGATCTGCGTGCTGATTCGATGGGTGAAGCGGTGGAAAAGTGCATAGCTCGCATCCCGAGGGAGGAACTTCCAACCGATCCAGTCGACATTTCTCGAGTTGTAATGCAACGCAAAAAATTCATGCCGATGTATGTTGGTAATGGATTGGCAATCCCTCATGGTCGTTTGGAAGGAATTCAACGTCCGGTGCTCGCCTTTGCTCGGTGCGATGAAGGAGTACCTCTTGAAAACACAAATGAGCGAGCCGAATTGATCTTTTTACTGCTAACTCCTAGCCGTTCAGCTCGCTTGCAGACAAGATTAATTGCCAATATAAACGGTCTTTTCAAAAGCCAATATGTCTCAGAGCGGCTGCGAAAAGCACAGACGCCCGAAGCGGTAATGGAGGCTATTCATGCTGGCCAGCAGGTCGCGTTGGACTAATACTATTCATGCATCGAGGGAGATGTGAATGGCTGGACCGCATGGATACCCTTGGCAAATTCCTCAACTACCATCTCGCAAAAAATTGGCAGGTCGATTGGGCTACGGCTTGTTATAAGTCCCTGATCACAGACACAAGCCTGATCTACCCACGTCGCACCTGCATTGGTGAGGTCCGTTTTCAAACTAGGCCAAGATGTCAACTGCCTTCCCGGTACGACCCCCGCTTCGATGAGCATCCATGGACCGTGACAAATGGCAGCTACTGGTTTATAGGAATCGAAGAACGCACGTACGAAGCGAACGGAGTCTTGGTCTAATCTCAAAGCGTCAGGACTAAATACTCCGCCAGGTAATACGAGTCCATCGTAATCATCGGCACTTGCTTCAGCAGAAATGAAATTTACTAAAAACTCGTCACCCGGTTTGTCGTGGTGCACGCCACGAATCTTGCCGCTCTTTGGCGAGATCAAAACGACCTCCGCCCCCGCTCCCTTGATCGCGTTCCAAGGGTCAGTGAGCTCGACTTGTTCAAACCCATCCGTTGCCAAAAAAGCAATCGATTTTCCGTAAAGGGATAATGTGTTCATCGGCGGCAATTCCCAGATTGTAAGAGATTATTAGGTGAGCAGCTCGCCTCAGAATACGTCCGATGCGTTCGAACTGACCTAATCTCTATCTATAACGCAAACTGAATGCCGAACACAACTCGGAGTAGATGAAATGAGATAACTTTTTCTAACATCGCATCGAAAACTCAATTGGCTGATGTTCGAACAATGTTCATTGAATCATTGGTGGGGAGGGAGTCACGTTGCGCTCTAAACCGCCTCTGTAGCTCCTTTGTCCGATGTGGCGATTACGGGCTGCCGACACGTGCGCAGGATGGCATGGTAAATGCATCGATAGTCCGAATCGTTCCTCGACGAACGATTAAGTTACTCGTAGAACGAGTAAAGTGTGTTTGCTCCTCAAAACTAGGAAATTAAATCATGGAAAAAGATTTGAAGTCTACCAAGGCTACAAAACACGAATTTAGTAACAAA